>NZ_JBMCZA010000191.1:28859-35131 GCF_048654705.1 Nocardioides sp. CPCC 206348 | reverse complement strand
TGGCGTCGGTGGACGCCCGCGTGGACGCCCTGGTCCCGTTCGTCACCTGGAACGACCTCAGCTACAGCCTCGGGCCGAACAACACCGCGCAGACGAAGGGTGTCTCCACCTCGGTGCCCGGCGCCGCCAAGCTGATGTGGGCACTCGGGTTCGCCGTCGTCGGCGTGACCGGCGAGCTGCAGAACCAGCAGGTCCCGCCGGACCTGCCGTGTCCCAACTTCGCTGACTTCGTCTGTCCGGCGTTGCTGACGGCCGGGGCCACCGGCTTCCTGCAGCCGGGCGACATCGCCGCTCTGCGCCACGCGTCCGTGGCGTCGTACATCGCGAAGGTGAAGGTCCCGACCCTGCTCGTGCAGGGCGAACGGGACACGCTCTTCAACCTCAACGAGGCCGCCGCCACCTATCGCGCGCTGCAGGCCCAGGGCACCGAGACGAAGATGATCTGGCAGCAGGGCGGCCACTCCGGTGACTCCGCCCCCGGAGAGGTGAACTGGACGGACCCGTCGCAGGGCTACACGTCGGGTCGGGTCATCGGCTGGTTCGAGCGCCACCTCAAGGGACTGCCGGTGAGCACCGGCCCGGAGTTCGCGTACTTCCGCGACTGGGCCTCCTACTCAGGCAACGCCGCGCCTGCCTACGCGACGGCGACCGCCTTCCCCGTCGGGACGACGCGCACCTGGCGACTCTCGGGCACCGGCAACCTGGTGACCGGGGCGACGCCGTCGGCTGCTGGCAGCAAGTCCTTCCTCACCACGGCCGCCGGGTTGCCCACGCGACTGGACGAGATGGACGTCTTCGGCAGCGTGCTCGGGCCGATCAGCTCTGCGGTCAAGGACCTGCCCGGCACGTACGCCGCCTGGTCCACACCGTCCTTGACCGCCCCGTTGCGTGTTGCGGGCTCGCCGAAGGTCAACGTGAAGGTCGGTGCGCCGACGGCAGCCCTGACCCAGGCACTCGGCCCGATCGGTCAGCTCGTGCTGTTCGTCAAGGTGGTCGACGTGGCACCTGACGGCACCGCGACGATGATCAACGGCCTCGAGGCCCCGGTGCGGGTGCCTGACGTCAACAAGCCGTTCACTGTGACGCTCCCGGCGATCGTGCACCAGTTCGCCGCCGGTCACCAGGTCCGCCTGGTCGTGGCCGGCGGGTCGATCAACTACCGCGGCGGAGTGGTGGCCGCACCGGTGACCATCGCCTCCGGGTCGGCGCAGACGCTGAGCCTGCCGGTGGTGCCGTAGGGCTCAGGCCTGTTGCTGGCTCATCCCCATCCGGGCGAGCACGACGTTCTCCAGCAGCTGCACGAGGTTGTAGAGGACGAGGGTGATCGCGGTGATGATCGCGACCGAGGCCCACAGGTCGTCGAACTTCGCGGCGGCGTTGAACTTCTGGATCGAACCGCCGATGCCTTGGCCGGTCGAGAGCCACTCGGCGAGCAGCGCTCCCGTGACCGCTCCCGGGACGGAGACCCGGGCCGCGGCGAACAGTGAGGGCAGGGCCCCCGGGATCGAGACCTTGCGCAGTGCGGTGAGGTTCCCGCCGCCGTACACGTGGACGAGGTCGAGGCTCTCGCGGCTGGCCCGGCTCAGTCCGAACAAGGCGGAGGCAAGCGCGGGGAACAGCACCACGATGCTGCCGATGGTCGCCACCGAGGCGGTCGAGCCGCGGCCGGTGATCAGGATGATGACGGGCGAGATCGACACCAGCGGAACGCTGCGCAGCAGCAGCGCCAGCGGCATCACGCTCGCCTCGACGACCTTCGACAGCGAGAAGCAGACGGCCAGCACGATGGCGATCGACAGGCCCACGACGAAGCCCAGCGCGGAGTCCTGGAGGGTCTGGACCATCAGCGGCTGCATGGACGCGCGGTGATCGGCGGCCAGTCGTCCGGGCGCGGCACCGGCCTCGTCCACGAACAGGAACCGGAAGACGTCGAGCGGCCCCTTGGCGACGTACGGCGAGACGCCGGCGAAGCTGACCACGGCCTGCCACAGGGCGAGCACGATGAGCAGGGTGGCCAGGGCGTTGACCAGGGAGCGGCCGATGGCGCGGGTCATCGGGCGCTCCGTCCTGCCACCCAGGGAGTGATCAGCCGCGCGATCAGCCCGAACGCGGCGTACCCGATGAGGGCGACGAGCGCACACAGCAGGAACACCGCCCACACCCGGACCGAGTCGAGTGAGCCCTGGAGCCGGATGAGGGTGATGCCGACGCTGCGGTCCGTGGCGCCGAGGTACTCACCGAGGACCGCGCCCAGCAGGGAGGTCGGTACGGCGACCTGGAGCGCGTTGAGGATGGCCGGCAGGGCGGAGAGCAGGCGGACCTTGAGTAGCTGGCGGAGGCGTCCGCCCCCGAAGACGCGGACGACGTCGAGGCTGGCCCGGTCGGCCGCCTTGAACCCGAGCAGCGCGCCGACCACGGTGGTGAAGAAGACCGACAGGGCTGCCAGGAAGATGGCCGTCTTCGACGGGTCGCCCGGTGTGTTCGCACCTCCGAGCGCGACGATCGCGATGCCGCCGACCGCCACGATCGGCAGGCAGTAGGTCACGACGGCGATCTGGACCACGACCGGTTCGATCCGCGGCACCAGCAACACCGTGGCCGCCAGGAGCAGCGCGAGGCCGTTGCCCCACAGGAAGCCGATGGCGGCCTCGTGGATGGTGACCGAGAAGAAGTCCCAGTAGGCAGAGAAGCCGTCATCGATGATCTGGCGGAAGACCGCCAGCGGGGACGGGACGGGGTCGTAGGTGGTGCCGGCGTCCGGGCGGAACGCGAGCGCGGAGAACAGCCACCAGGCGGCGACCAGTCCGACGCAGCCGAGGACGGTCGCCAGCCAGCCGGGAATCCTGATCACGACCACCTCATGATGCGCTCATGACTCGGCGTCCGCGCGCCCGTCGGCACCGAACAGGATCTCCGAGGCCTGGTCGACGAGGGCGTGGAACTCGGGGGTCCGCATCATCTCGGGGGTGCGTGGCCGCGGCAGGTCGACGTCGATGATCGCCTTGATCCGGCCGGGCCGCGGCGACATCACCGCCACCTGGTCGGACAGGAAGATCGCCTCCGAGATGCCGTGCGTGACGAGCAGCGTGGTGGCCGGCTTCTCGGTCCAGATCCGCAGCAGCTCGAGGTTGAGGTTCTGGCGGGTCATGTCGTCGAGTGCGCCGAACGGCTCGTCGAGCAGCAGGACCGACGGCTTGAGCGCGAGGGCGCGGGCGATCGACACCCGCTGGCGCATGCCGCCGGACAGTTGCGCCGGCAGGCTCTTCTCGAAGCCACGCAGTCCGACGAGGTCGATCAGCTCCTCGATGTAGGCCGTGTCGACGGTGCGCCCGGCGACCTCGTAGGGCAGCCGGATGTTCTTGGTGACGCTGCGCCACGGCAGCAGTGCGTGGTCCTGGAAGGCGATGCCCAGCTCACTGCCCCGGCGCAGCTCGGCAGGCGTCTTCCCGTCCACCAGTGCCGTGCCGGCGCTCGGCTGCTCCAGGTCGGCGAGGATCCGCAGGATCGTCGACTTCCCGCAACCGGACGGGCCGAGCAGGGCGAGGAACGAGCCGACGTCGGTGTGGAGGTCGGCGTCCTCGAGCGCGTTGACCGTGCGGCCGCGGCCGACCTTGAACGTCTTGCTGAGTCCGGTCACCTGGATGCCGGTGCCCGGCGCCTGGGGGCGCGGGGCACCGGCATCGGCGGTTGCTTCGAGATCCATGGGTTACGGAAGGTATCCCTTGAGGTCCGGGTTCTCCTCGTAGATCTCGTCGATGATGGTCGTGTCGAAGAGGTCCTCGACGCTGACCTTCCAGCCGGCCGCCGCGAGCGACTCGACGGTCTGCGCCTTGAGCTCGTCGGTGATGGTGAACAGCCCGTTCGCCTCGGTGTCCGGAGTGGAGATCAGCAGCTTCTGCGCGTCCAGCCCGAGACCGGTCTTCTTCGGATCCAGTGCGCCGAACACGGCCTCGAGGCCCTCGGCGTTGTCGGAGGCGGCCTTGTTGTAGAACTCGGTGATCACGCCGACGGTGTCGGCGGTCGGGCTCTTGAAGACGTCGGTCCAGCCCTTGATCTCGGCGATCAGGAAGTCCTTGAGGAGCTCCTTGTTCTCGGCGAGGTACTGGTCGGTGACGCTGAAGGTCTCCGCGACGTACGGCACGCCGTTGTCGGCGTACGGCAGGTTGGTCACCTCGTGGCCCGCGAGCTCGACGGTGATCGCCTCGTTGGTCAGGTAGGCCATGAAGCCGTCGACCTTGCCCTCCATGAGGGGGGTCGGGTCGAAGTCGACGGGCACGACCTCGACCTCGTCCTTCGAGATGCCGTTGGCGTTCAGGATGGCCTCGAACACGCTCGCGTTGGAGTCCTGGACACCGATCTTCTTGCCCTTGAGGTCGGCGGGCGTCTTGATGTCACCGCCGTCCTTGAGGGACAGGATCGTGAACGGGTTCTTCTGGAACGTCGCGCCGATGATCTTCAGCGGGGCGTCCTCGTTGGCGATCGCGGCTCCGATCGATGCGGCATCGCTGAGCGCCACCTGCACGGTGCCGCTGAGCAGCTTCGCCACGCCGGTGTCGGGGCCCGAGATGCCGTTGACGGCGCTGAAGCCCGCGTCGTCGTAGTAGCCCTTGTCGTAGGCGTAGAACTCGCCGGCGAACTCCTCGTTCTTGATCCAGGAGTACTGGACGCTGATCTCGCCGTGGCCACTGCCTTCGTCGGCATCGTCACTGCCGCAGGCCGTGAGGCCGAGCATGCCGACGGTGGCCACCATCGTGGCCGCCATGATCCGGAAGCGCCGGCGCGCGTGCGGGCGAGGGGACGGGTGGGTCATGTGTTCTCCTGCGTGGGCTGGCTTCGGGACCGGTCCGAGATGCAACAGCAGTTGCTGATCAGTGACGCTATGAGCGCAGCGTTTCAGTGCTGTCGCCGTGGGTTTCGGGACGGTTAATTCGTTCGAGCTGGACCCGAAGGCATGGGGAGCGGGCCTACGGTGGGGGTGATGAGCACCGACCCGGCCGCCAATCTGCCGCAGGCTCCCGTCACCGTCAACGGGACCGTCCGGTCGTTCGCTGCTGCCGGCCCGGCGCTCAACGCCCTTGACTGGCTGCGCGGCATCGGGCTGACCGGTGCCAAGGAGGGATGTGCGGAGGGCGAGTGCGGCGCCTGCGCCGTCCTGATCGCCCGCCCGGGCGTCGACGCGCCGACGGAGTGGACGGCCGTCAACGCCTGCCTCATCCCGGCGGCGGCCCTGGCCGACCAGGAGGTGCTGACCTCGGAGGGTCTGGGTACTCCCGACGCGTTGCACCCCGTGCAGTGCGAGATCGCCGGTCGCGGCGGTTCCCAGTGCGGTTACTGCACGCCGGGCTTCGTCTGCAGCATGGCGGCGGAGTACTACCGGCCCGAACGCGTGGAGTTCGACCACCATGCGCTGTCCGGCAACCTGTGCCGCTGCACCGGCTATCGCCCGATCGTCGACGCCGCCGAAGCGCTGGGCCATCCGGTCGAGGGCGACCGCTTCCTCTCCCGTACGGCGGAGCCGACTCCTGCGGCGCCCGCGCGCCGTGCGCCCGGGTGGGTGCGCCCCGGCTCCCTCGACGAGGCCTTGACCGCACTCGGCGAACCGGGAGCGGTCGCCCTCGCGGGGTCGACCGACCTCGGGGTCGAGGCCAACCTGCGGGGAGCGCGTCCGGCGCTCCTGGTGGCGATCGACCAGCTGGACGAGCTGCGCGTGCTGGAGGAGCGGGACGACGTCGTGGAGATCGGCGCGGCCCTGTCGCTGTCCGAGGTCGAGCGGCAGCTCGCGGGCCGGATCCCCTTGCTGGACGCGGTGTTCCCGCAGTTCGCATCGCGGCTGATCCGCAACGGCGCGACGATCGGCGGCAACCTCGGCACGGCCTCGCCCATCGGTGACCTGCCGCCGGCGCTGCTCGCGCTGTCTGCGGAGATCGTGCTCGTCTCCCGCGCGGGGGAGCGCGTCGTGCCGCTGGCCGACTACTTCACCGGCTACCGGAAGACCGTGCGGCGGGAGGACGAGCTGATCGCCCGGGTCCGGATTCCCCTGCCGCTCGCCCCGGCTGCTGCGTTCCACAAGATCGCGAAGCGGCGGTTCGACGACATCTCGTCGGTCGCGGTCGCCTTCGCGGTCGAGGTGCTGGACGGCGCAGTGGCACGTGCCGCGATCGGGTTGGGTGGCGTGGCTGCCACGCCGATCCGGGCCACGGCGACGGAGGCTGCGCTGGTGGGCCAACCCTGGTCGGCGGCGACGGTGCGGGCCGCGGCGGAGGTGCTGGCCG
>NZ_JBMCZA010000191.1:24040-28797 GCF_048654705.1 Nocardioides sp. CPCC 206348 | reverse complement strand
TCGAGGCTCGCTGGCGCTCGCACCTCAACCAGCGGGAGGAACGATGATCGGCCGGCCGATTCCGCACGAAGCCGCGGCGCTGCACGTCACCGGTCGCGCGCTCTACACGGACGACGTCGCCGCCCGGACTCCCGGGCTGCTGCACGCGCACCCCGTCCAGGCGCCCCACGCACACGCCCGGATCACCCGCCTGGACGTTGCCCCCGCCCTCGACGTCCCAGGAGTCGTGCGGGTCCTGACCGCCGAGGACGTTCCGGGCGTCAACGACGCGGGCACCAAGCACGACGAGCCGCTGTTCCCCGACGAGGTGATGTTCTTCGGGCACGCGGTGGCGTGGGTGCTGGCCGACGACCTGGAGAGCGCGCGCCTCGGCGCGCTCGCCGTCGAGGTCGACTACGAACCATTGCCGTCGATCATCGAGGTCACCGATGCGATCGCCCAGGACAGCTTCCAGGGTGCGCGGCCGCGGCTCGAGCGCGGTGACGTCGACGCGGGATTCGCGGCCAGCAGTCACGTGTTCGAGGGCGAGATCGAGTTCGCAGGACAGGAGCACTTCTACCTCGAGACGCACGCGTCGCTGGCGAGCATCGACGACGACGGCCAGGTGTTCGTGCAGTGCAGCACCCAGCACCCGACCGAGACGCAGGAGATCGTGGCCCACGTCCTCGGCCTCGCCAGCCACCAGGTGACGGTGCAGTGCCTGCGGATGGGCGGAGGATTCGGCGGCAAGGAGATGCAGCCCCACGGATTCGCGGCGATCGCGGCGCTCGGTGCCCGGCTCACCGGTCGCCCTGTCCGGGTGCGGCTGACCCGCCAGCAGGACATGACGATGACCGGCAAGCGGCACGGCTTCCACGCGTCGTGGAAGGTCGGGTTCGACGACGACGGGCACCTGCAGGCGCTGATTGCGACACTCACCTCGGACGGTGGCTGGAGCCTGGACCTGTCCGAGCCCGTCCTCTCGCGCGCGCTGTGCCACATCGACAACGCCTACTGGATCCCTCACCTGGCGGTGGACGGCCGGATCGCGCGCACCCACAAGACCTCGCAGACCGCGTTCCGCGGCTTCGGTGGCCCGCAGGGGATGCTCGTGATCGAGGACATCCTGGGACGAGTGGCACCCATCCTTGGCATCGAGGCGCACGAGCTGCGACGGCGCAACTTCTACGTCGACGAGCAGCCGACGCCGTACGGACAGCCGGTGCGGCACGCCGCTCGTCTCGACCGCGCCTGGCAGCAGGTCCTCGACACCAGTGACTTCGCCAAGCGGCGTGACGACATCGCGAGCCACAACGCCCAGAACCCCGATTCCAGGCGGGGTCTGGCGATCACGCCGGTGAAGTTCGGGATCTCCTTCAACTTCACGTCGTTCAACCAGGGCGGGGCGCTCGTGCACGTCTACAAGGACGGCTCGGTGCTGATCAACCACGGCGGCACGGAGATGGGCCAGGGCCTGCACACCAAGATGCTGCAGGTCGCCGCCACCGCGCTGGGGCTGCCGATCGAGCGGGTCCGGCTGGCGCCGACGCGCACCGACAAGGTGCCGAACACGTCCGCCACTGCGGCCAGCTCGGGCGCCGACCTCAACGGCGCTGCGGTGAAGGACGCGTGCGAGCAGATCCTGGCGCGGCTCGCACCGGTCCGCGACCGCCTCGCCCCCGAGACGTCGTGGGAAGAGCTTGTCCGGACCGCCTACTTCGACCGGATCCAGCTCTGGGCCGCCGGCTTCTACCGGACGCCCGGCCTGAGCTGGGACGTGTCGACGATGACCGGCAACCCCTTCAAGTACTTCGCGTACGGCGTCGCGGCGGCCGAGGTCGAGGTCGACGGCTTCACCGGCGCCTACCGGGTGACCCGGGTCGACATCGTCCACGACGTCGGCGACAGCCTCTCCCCGCTGGTCGACCTCGGGCAGATCGAGGGCGGGTTCGTGCAGGGCGTCGGCTGGCTCACGCTCGAGGACCTGCGGTGGGACAGCTCCGACGGCCCGTCGCGCGGTCGGCTCGCGACCCAGTCGGCGTCGACGTACAAGCTGCCGAGCCTCTCGGAGATGCCGACCGACCTCCGGGTCGCGCTGCTCGAGCACGCGGCGGACGACGGCGCGGTCTACGGATCGAAGGCCGTCGGCGAGCCGCCCCTGATGCTGGCGTTCGCGGTGCGCGAGGCCTTGCGGGACGCGGTCAGCGCGTTCGGACCGGGCGGGGTCACCGTCGAGCTCGCCTCGCCCGCCACCCCCGAAGCCGTCTACTGGGCCATCCAGGCCGCGAAGGCCCAGGCCACGAGGGTGGAGGCCTGACATGGACTGGCTGCGCGCGCTCCAGCACCTGCGTGACACGCGGACGCCCTGCGTCCTGGTCACCGTTGCCGAGGTCCGTGGACACGCGCCGCGCGAGGCCGGCGCCAAGCTCGTGGTCAGCGCGACGGAGACCTGGGGGAGCGTCGGCGGCGGCAACCTCGAGGAGGCCGCCGTACGACGGGCGCGCGTCCTGCTGGCCGACGGCACCGTGACACCGGTGACCGAGCGCCACGACCTCTCGGACAAGGCGCCCCTGGAACACGGGGTGCAGTGCTGCGGGGGCGAGGTCACCCTGCTGCTCGAGCCGGTGGGCGTGCTGGCGTCGTACGCGATCTTCGGGATGGGCCACGTGGGGTTCGAGCTGGCGTTGCTGCTGGGGCGCCACGACCTCGAGCTGCACCTGGTCGACTCCCGGGCCGACCAGCTCGACGACGCGCGACTGGCGCCGCTGCTGACCGGACCGGCAGACGTCCACGTGCACCGGGTTCCCGTGCTCCCGGAGCTCGTCATCGCCGAGCTGCCGCGCGGCACGCACGCCCTGGTGCTGACCCACGACCACGCCGAGGACCTCGCGCTGCTCGACGCGCTGCTGCGCTCCGACGTGCCCGGTTCGATCGGCCTGATCGGATCGTCGGCGAAGTGGGTGCGGTTCCGGTCGAAGCTGGCCGACCTGGGTCACTCGCCGGAGGTGATCGGAAGGATCCGCACACCCATCGGCGATCCCGCGGTCACGGGCATCCACAGCAAGAAGCCGGCCGCGATCGCGCTGGCCGTCGCCGCAGAGCTCCTGTCAGTACGCAGTCCGCTTCTCGTGGGCGAGCCACGCGTCGAACGGTGACGACGCGTTGTCCGGGCGCAGGTTGTCGATGTCCATCGACCACTCCGACCTCGGTCGATCGAAGAGCTCGTAGAACTCCCGGTCGTCGAAGCCGCCGCGGGCCGCGTCCTCGCGGTCGGCCGCGTAGACGACGCGGTCCAGCCGGGCCCACAACGAGGCCGACAGGCACAGCGGGCACGGCTCGCACGAGGTGTAGAGCGAGCAGCCGGCGAGGCTGAACGAGCCGATCGCCGTACACGCGGCGCGGATCGCCATCACCTCTGCGTGGGCGGTCGGGTCGAGGTCGCGGGTGACGCGGTTCTGGCCGAACGCGATCAGCTTGCCGTCCTGGACGATGACCGCGCCGAAGGGCCCGCCACCGTCGTCGACGTTGGCGGTCGCGAGCTCGACCGCGCGGGCCAGCCAGGCTGCGTCCTTGTTCAGGTCGTCGTTCGGGTCGCCGGTCACTGGTCGCCTCTCATTCCACTTCACCGAGTTGTTCGTAAGTCTCGCTGATCCGGCGCACGCGGGCGCTCCCGGTACGACGACACGCGGCGAGCACGCCGTCGGCCAGCACGCTGACCAGCGCCATCGGTGCGGCATAGCTGTCGAACGCCAGCGCGTGCTGCAACGGGCACTCCAGCCAGATGCTTGCGTGGGAGGCATGCGCCACCGCCGTCGGGTCGCCGAGGAGTACGACGGTCGCGCCGGTCGCGTGCGCAGCCGCGAGGAAGGCCGCGAAGTGCTGCGGCCGGCGACGGAAGCCGACGACCACGATCACGTCGGCGGGCCCGAGCCCGACCAGTTCCTCGCCGGTCGTCTGGCCCGGCACGGGGGCGATCCGGACGTCGTCGCGGGCCTGGGCGAGCTGCTCGCGCAGGTGCAGGGCGACGGGGTAGCTGTTGCGCCAGCCGACCACGAGCACCCGCTCGGCCAGGGCGACCAGGCCGGCGACCTCGGGCAGCCGGGGATGCCCGACGGCGCGCAGGATCGCGGCCTGCTCGGCTGCCGCCAACGTCTCCGGGTCCGGGGCGCCGTCGATCCGACGGGGCTCGCCGGTCGCCCGCAGTCCGCGCAGGTGCTCGCGCACCTCGTCGAAGTCTGCGAACCCCAGGCTGCGGAACAGTCGGCTCATCGTCGCCCGCGACACCCCGGCGAGCTCGGCCAGTTCCGCGGCGCGGTACGTCGCGAGGTCGTCGAGGTGCTCCAGCAGGGTGCCGGCTGCCCGCCGCTCCTGGGGGCTCAGCTCGTCATGGCGTTCGGCGATCCGTTCGTCGATCCGCTGGCTGGCCTGCTGGTCGGTCCGCTGTTCAGCCGCCATGGTCGGCCTTCCACGTCGCAGCCACCTCGAGCACCGCCTGCTCGAACGCGTCGATCCCGCGTGCGACGTCGATCTCGCGCACACCCTCGTCGGGGTGGTGGCTGATGCCGTCATGGCACCGGACGAAGAGCATGCCGATGTCGGTGATCGCCGCGATCGCCATCGCGTCGTGGCCGGCCCGGCTCCACAGGCCCATCGGGTTCGGGTCTCCGGTGCTGCGAATGCCCGCAACCACGGCGTTCTGGAGCCATCCGGCGCACGGCGCGGCCGGCGCCTCGTGGTTCATGACGACGTCGAGGCGGAGGTCGCGCGCCGTACAGATC
>NZ_JBMCZA010000191.1:2799-24005 GCF_048654705.1 Nocardioides sp. CPCC 206348 | reverse complement strand
AGGTCGGCGCGCCCGGCGATCACGTTGACCGCACCGGGGAGCACCTCGATCCGCCCGACGGTCGCGATCGTCCCGGCTGCCCTGGCCAGTCGCTCCACGGCCACGATCATCTCGCTGGCGCCGACCAGTGCGTCCCTCCTGCGTTCGTACGGCGTCCCGCCGGCGTGCCGCGCTTCGCCGGTCACCGTGATCCGGAACCGCCGGGCGCCCGCGATCGTCGTGACGTACCCGAGTGACGCGTCGGCCGCTTCCAGGTAGGGACCCTGCTCGATGTGCGCCTCGAGGTAGCCGACGAGGTCCTCGGGGCGCCGGGCCGCGTCGCCGACCTGCCGTGGGTCGAGCCCGAACTCCAGGAAGGCCTGGTGCAGCGTGATCCCGTTGCGATCGCGCAGGTCCCACCAGTCCTCGTCCCAGGTGCCCGCCACGGCCTGGCTGCCGAGCAGGGCCTTGCCGAACCGCGCGCCCTCCTCGTCGCTGAAGCCGATCACCTCGAGCGCGAACGGGAGCTCGGTGTCGCGCAGCCGCTCGGCGACCGCGATCGCCATCACCACGCCGAGCATCCCGTCGAAGCTGCCGGCGTCGGGGACGGTGTCGAGGTGGGAGCCGAGGAGCAGCGCCGGCAGGCCGGGCGTCGCGCCTTCGCGGCGGCCGCAGACGTTGCCCGCGGCGTCCTGCCACACGTGGAGCCCGGCGTCGCGCATCCACCGTCCGGCCAGGGCGTTCGCCGCGCGGTGCTGCGGGGTCAGGTGGGTGCGTTCGAGCCAGGTCTCGGAGGCGGAGATGACGTCGAGCTCCGAGCAGCGGGCGAGGGTGATCTCGGCCGTCGTCATGGTCGTGCCTCGGAATAGACCGCCTGGGCCGCCGTGACCCCGCCGCCGGCCGGGACGCCGACGCCAGCCGTGCGCAGCGCGTGCTCGAGCGCGGCGAGCGTCGTGAGGACCGCATCCTTGCGGGCGTTGTGACCCATCGTGCCGATCCGCCAGACCTTGCCGTGGAGAGGGCCGAACGACGTACCGATCTCGATGCCGAAGTCGTCCAACAGGCTGGCCCTGACCGCGTCCCCACCGGCCGGGCCGAGCTTCTCCGGGATCTCGACGGCGACCACGTTGTGCATCTTGTGGGTGACGTCGCCGAAGACGCTGAGCCCCAGGCCCTGCACGCCCTCGAGCATCGCCCGCCCGTGCAGTGCGTGCCGGGCGACGGAGGCGTCGATGCCCTCGGCCGCCAGCAGGCGCGCGCACTCGCGGGCGGCGTACAACATCGAGGTGGCCTCGGTGTGGTGGTTGAGCCGGCGCGGGCCCCAGTAGTCCATGACCATGGCGAGGTCGAAGTAGTTGGACGCGATCGGCCGGCCGACTGCCTCGTCAGAGGCCTCACGGATGCCCGCCTCGACGTGGCGGCGGGCGTTGATCACGTCGGCCGCCTTCGGGGAGATGGTGATCGGCGCGCTGCCCGACGGGCCACCGAGGCACTTCTGCAGGCCGGCGGTCGCGATGTCGAGGCCCCAGGCGTCGGATCGGAACTCGTTGCCACCCAGCGACGCCGTGGCGTCGCAGTAGAACAGGACGTCGTGCTCGCGGCAGATCGCGCCGATGTCCTCCAGCGGCTGGCACATCGTGGTCGACGTGTCTCCCTGGACGCAGGCCAGGACCTTCGGTCGCACCTCGCGTACGGCGGCCTCGATCGCCTCCGGTGCGAAAACCTCACCCCACGGCACCTCGATGGTGTGCACCTCAGCGCCACAGCGCTGCGCGATCTCGGTGAGCAGGTGGCCGAACCGCCCGAACACCGGCACCAGCACTCGATCACCGGGCTCGATCAGGGACACCAATGCGGCCTCGATGCCCGCGCGGGACGTGCCGTCGACGAGGAAGGTCTGCTCGTTGTCCGTGTCGAAGACCTCGCGGTAGAGGTCCATCACCTCGTTCATCGTGGCCGTCATGAACGGGTCGAACTGCCCCACCAGCGGCGCGGCCATCGCGCGCAGCACCCGCGGGTCGACACTGATCGGGCCCGGGCCCATCAGCAGCCGTGGCGGGGGAGCGATCTCGTCCATCAGTCGGTCCTCTGCAGTTGTGGCCTGGCGAGCATCTGTCCGGTGGCTGCGTTGATCTGCGGATCGTCGCCGAGCAGGCGGCCCCGCAGCAGCGTGTGGGTCACCGCGCCGTCGTACTTCTGTCCGTCGTAGGCGGAGATCGGGTTGCGATGTGCGAGGTGCGCAACGTCGACCTCCCACGCCACGGTGTCGTGGACGGCCAGGTCGGCGTTCGTCCCGACTGCGATGCGGCCCCGGTCACTCAGGCCCACCAGGTCGGCGGTGTTGCGGGCCATCCAGCGACTCACCTGCTCCAGCCCGATCCCTCGGGAGCGGGCCTCGTGGGCGACGGCGGCGAAGCCCACCTGCAGGCCGGAGATGCCGCCCCAGGCCACCTGGAGGTTGCCGTCGCCGGCGCACTTGAGGTCGACGGTGGAGGGGGAGTGGTCGCTCACGATCGTGTCGATGACGCCGGACTGCAGCGCCTGCCAGAGCTCGTTGCGGTTGCCCTCGTCGCGGATCGGCGGGCAGCACTTGAACTCCGGCGCGGCATCGGGGATCTGCTCGGCCGCGAAGCAGAGGTAGTGCGGGCAGGTCTCGACCGTGACCCGCAGCCCCTCGGCCCGCGCGTCCGCGAGCAGGTCGAGGGATCGCGCGCTCGACAGGTGCAGGACGTGCACCCGACAACCCGTCTCGCGGGCACCGTCGAGCAGGTGCCGGATCGCCGTGGTCTCGGCTTCGGGAGGACGGCTCAACAGGAAGTCGGAGTAGGCCCGGCTGGAGTGCTTGGGTGCTGCCTCGAGTACGGCGGCGTCCTCCGCGTGCACGATCAGCAGCCCGTCGAACGCGGCGATCTCGGTGAGCGCTGCGGTCAGCTGGGCGGGACCGAGGTGCGGGAACTCGTCGACCCCGGACGGCGCCAGGAAGCACTTGAAGCCGAAGACACCCTCGTCCCAGAGGGCTTCGAGGGAGCCGAGGCTGTCGGGCACGGCGCCGCCCCAGAAGCCGACGTCGACGCTGAGCTGCCCCGTCGCTGCTGCCCGTTTGGCTGCGAGGGCATCGACGGTCGTGGTCGAGGGGATCGAGTTCAGCGGCATGTCGACCAGCGTCGTGACACCGCCGAGTGCGGCCGCCCGAGTCGCTGTGGCGAAGCCCTCCCAGGCAGTGCGACCCGGCTCGTTGACGTGCACGTGCGTGTCGACGATGCCGGGGAGCAGGTGCGCGGTGTCGGGTAGCTCGAGGACGTCGCCGGTTGGCGGGGCGTCGTACGACGCGATGGCGGTGATGACGCCGTCGTCGATCACCAGCGTGGCGGGGACGAACGCGTCGCCGACCAGCACCTGCCGGCCGCGGACGGCGTCGTACGTCACCGGTTCGGCCATCCGATCAGCCATCCGGTCAGCCTGCGATCCCGGCCCAGGCCCGTGGCTCGGTGGTGTCGTTGCGCGAGAGCGTTGCCGAGATCAGCCCGTACGGCCGGTCGGCAGCGAAGAACACCTCGCCCGGGTTGTCGAGCTCGAACGGCGCGAGGTCGACGAGGAAGTGGTGCTTGTTGGGGCAGGAGATCCGGATCTCCGCGACCTCCGGGCAGGCATCCAGCGTGGCCCTGCCCATCGCGTGGATCGTCTGCTGGAGGGCGAGGCTGTGGGTGGTCGCGAAGGCATCGAGGAGGGCAGTGCGGACCGCCGCGTGCGCGACGTCCCAGTTCACGTCGAGCGGGTCGTAGCGCCAGGTCGCCGAGACACTGGTCGCGAGAATCCGGTCGTTGGTCTCGCCGAGTGAGGTGTAGCGGTCGCGGGGGAAGCCGTGGAACTCGCTGCCCGTGCTCTTGAGCACGACCAGGTCACTGAGCCCGGCGAGCACGAAGGTCTCGTCGCCGTACGTCTGCACCCAGGCAGTCCGGGTGGCCTCGCCGGTGCGCACGAAGGAGTGGCCGTTGGCGGCAAGCCGGTTCCATGCGAACTGCTCGGCGTGGAACCACGTGCCGCTCACCCACGGCTGCTCGCGCCAGTGGTCGGCGAGCACGAGCAGGAACTCCTCGGGGGACTCGACGCCGTGCTCGCGGGCCAGCGCGTAGACGGTGTTCTTCTGGGTGTCGGTCGCATGCACGTGGGCGTTGTCGCCCTCGGTGTAGGCGGTCTCGAAGTCGCCGCGCAGCTGCGTGGTGACGTTGAGGTCGTGGAGGACGTGCTGCTCGGTGTCCCGGTCGACCTTCACGAGCCGGCACTCCGCCTTGCCGTGCTGGAGGTCGGACAGCACGTAGCTCGAGCCGTCGTTGTCGCTCATCAGCTGCCCCGGTAGGTCGTGTAGGAGAACGGACTGAGCAGCAACGCCACGTGGTAGTGCTCCTGGCCCGGCTCGACGGTGAAGTGCAGCGTCACCCCGGGATAGAAGGTCTTGCGCTGCTGCTTGGCGAACCAGGGTCCGGTCGCGAAGGTCAGCCGGTAGTCGCCGGGGGCGAGGTCCGCGTCGAACCGGACCCGCCCGTCCGCATCGGTCACCGCTTCGGCCAGTGCAGCGTCCACCGACGTCAGGAGTACGGCGATGCCGGCTGCCGGTCGTCCGAGGGCGGCGTCGAGCACGTGGGTGGAGCAGGTGCTCACCGAATGACCTCCCGGTCATCGGTGCTGAGAAGGTCGGCCAGGCGCAGCAGCGCGATCTCGCCCAGCTGCTGCCGGGTCACCTCGAGTTCGGTCACGGGGTCATTGTCGAGGCGCTGCTCGAGCAGCGCCAGCATCTCCGCGCCGGTACGCCCCTTGGCCCGCACCAGGTAGATCCGGTCGAACCGTTCCTCGTAGCGGGCGTTGCCGTCACGCAGGCGTTCGGCGAGGTCCTGGTCGGTGGCGTCCACCCCTGCCTGCTCGTTGCGTGAGTGCTCTGCGGTGGCGCTGTCCGGCGCAGGTCGTTCACCGATCCGCGGATGGTCGGCCAGTGCGGCCTCGACGTCGGCCGGCGCCCACCCCACTACCTGGGCGCGGCCGGCGTCGAGAAGCTGGGTCGTGTCGTCGTACGGACGACCGGAGGCGAGGTCGGTGACCCAGGAATCGATGGCCACGCAGGCGCGGAGCGCGGCCTCGACCTCGGCGTCGGGCAGCGCATTGAACTCCTCGATCCGCACGCTGCCCCCTGTCCCTTGGTGCCCCGGTCTTCGCCTGTGGAGACTGAAACTAGATCCTCCCGGTCACAGGCTCGCGAAACAATCGTTTCAGCGACATTACGTGTCTAGAGGGTGGAGGGGTCCGTGTTCGCACCGCAGAGCACGACGACGAACCTCTCGGCCGCTGCGGGTACGTAGGCGCCGCTGGTGAGGGCAGCGAAGGCGGTGGCGGCTCCGTGCTCGACGACGATCCGGTAGGTGTCCCAGAGGATCCGCCGCGCTCGGGTGATGTCGTCGTCGGTCACGAGGACGGACTGCACACCCGTGCGCGTGGCGACGTCGAAGGCGATGTCGCCGATGCGTCGCGCACCCAGGGAGTCCACGGCGATGCCGGACACGTCCACGTCGGTCGGCCTGCCTTCGGCCAGGGCCGTGTGCAACGTCGGGATGGTCAGCGGCTCGACCCCGACCACCCTGGCCCGGCCCTCGGTCGCCGCCGCGACGCCGGCCATCAGCCCGCCGCCACCGACAGCGAGGACGATCGTGTCCACCTCCTGGAGGTCCTCGAGGACCTCCAGGCCCAGGGTGCCTGCTCCCGCCACGATCGCCGGTTGGTCGTAGGCGTGGCAGTAGACCGCGCCGGTGGCTTCCGCGTGCTTGATGGCCGCCTCGTAGGCCATCGCGTACTCCGTCCCGCGGAGCACCACCTGCGCGCCGTACGTGCGAAGCTTCTCGACCTTCACGGCCGGCGCGTTCTCCGGGACGAAGACCGTCGCCGACACGCCGAGAGCAGCGGCCGCGAACGCATTCGCCAACCCGGCGTTGCCGCCCGACGCCACGACGACGCCGACCTTCGGGTCCAGGCTGCCGTCCTCGGCCGCACCGAGGATCCGGTTGAACGCCCCGCGCGCCTTGAACGTGCCCGTGTGCTGGAGGTGCTCCAGCTTGAACCAGCCCGCGCCGCCGAAGCCTGCGTCCATCGTCAGGAGCGGAGTACGACGCACGCGCCCCGCGATGCGTTCCCGGGCCGCCTCGACGTCGGTGCGGGTGATCATCGCTGCTGCCTTCTGCTGGTCCAGTGGGGTACTCGCGAGCCTAGACAGGAGCTGGGAGCGGATCGTCCTGGGCGCCCGCGCGAGATTGGGGTACTTCTGATCAAGCAGGTTGATCAGAAGTACCCCAATCCTGCTGAATCAGGCGCCGGGTCAGTACCAGAGGTGCGCGACATCCACGACGAGCCGGTGCCCGCCGCCGGTGTTGTTCAGGACGAACGCCCGCATCGGCAGCCGGGCGCGCACACCGAGCCCGATCGTGGTCTGCCCCTCGAAGCTCCCGGCCCACGCGACCTGGCGGAAGGTCCGGTAGCCGGAGACGTTGACGAGCTCGCGACGATTGGCGGGCCGGTACGTGAGGTTGCCGTTGGCGTCGTACGCCGGGGCCTTGACGACGACCTGCAGTCGCGCACCGCCCCGGAGCGGCACGACGGCGCCGGATCCGTCCGTGACGACCTGCGAGACGTAGGCGACCCGGTACCCCGGTGTGCCCGTGCCCCGGGCGTTGATGTCGATCACTAGCCGGTCGAAGCAGAGGTGCCGACCGGAACGGACGTTCGTGAGCTGCTTGCTCGTGTACGGCGTTCGCGCCTTCGCGAGCGACCCCCACTGCGCCTCGCAGACCGTGGACGATGCCGTCGGTGCGGAGGTGACCGCCGCGAGCGGCACGATGCTCACCGATACAGCGAGGGCGAGAGCGAGTGGGCGCACCATGCGCCTCAGTTGCTGGGAAGTGTTCATGGCGTCCTCCTTCTGGACACCTGTTGGACGCGGAACGCCTACGCCTGGTTGACGAGATCGAGCAGATCCTTGTCGCGTCCGGGCGCGGCCACCAGGCACACCCCGCACGGCAGCCCGCCGGCGGTGGTGAGAGGCACGGTGACGGCGGGCAGTCCACCGATCCCGGCCAGGCAGGTCAGCGCCAGGGTGGCCTCGCGCGCAGCTTGCAGCCGTTCGCCCAGGCCGGGGCCGAGGTCAGGCGCCACGGTCGGCGCCGCAGGGAGTACGACGATCCGGTCGGCCACCAGGTCGCGGATCACCTCCCGCGCCTCCGTGACCACCGAGCGTGCCGCCGAAGCCTCGCCCTCCGTGACCAGCCGAGCCCGCTCGAACCGGCCACGTACGTCCTCGCCCAGCGTGTCGAGACGACCCTCCAGCCAGACACCGTGGGCCTGCCACGCCTCCCAGCCCTGCAGCGTCACGAACGCATCCCGCCACCCCGGCAGGTCCTCGAGCGGCCACGCCTCGGGCAGTCGCAGGCCCAGGTCCGGCTGCCAGCCGGCGACCGCCGCAGCCACGTCGGCATCCGCCAGGGCGAGCAGCGACGGGACCGTGACCAGTCGCCGATCCTCAGCAGTGACCGACCCCGGCAACAGGACGTCGCCGACCCGCGCCAACAGCCCAGGAGAACGCGTCAGCCAGCCCACCGTGTCGAAGCTCGGCGCCAGCGGCAACAACCCGTCCCGTCGTACGACGTCGTGGCTGGTGCGGATACCGAACAGGCCCTGGTAGGCGGCCGGTACCCGGATCGAGCCACCCGTGTCCGTACCGAGCCCGATCGACGCCTCGCCGAGCGCGACCGCGGCCGCCGAGCCCGACGACGACCCTCCCGGCACCCGGCCGGGAGCGGCCGGATTGGGCGGCGTCCCGTAGTGGGCGTTGGTGCCGGCGAGGGAGTAGGCGAACTCGTCGGTCCGGCTGATGCCCCGCACCGAGGCGCCTGCCGCCAGCAGCGTCGACACGACGGGAGCGGACACCGCAGCAGGCGACGAGGCCGCCAGCCACGCAGGGTTTCCTGCGCCGACGGCGAACCCCGCGACGTCGTACAGGTCCTTGACGGCGACGGTCTCGCCGACCAGTGGGCCCTCGGGAGCGCCAGGCACCAGGGGAGAGCCGACGACCCGCCACACCCGCTCGTCCCACGCCTCGCCCGCGGCGCCCATCACCGCACCTCCGGGAAGTCGCTCTTCCGGATCCGCGCGTGCACGCCCTTCACCAGGTCGACGACCTGGGAGATGTCGAAGTCGGTGGCCGCGCTGAGGTAGGCGTAGGCGAGGTGCGGGGCCATGCCGTAGCGCGCGCCGAGGAGAGCGATCGCCGCCCGCACGCAGTTCTGCAGGGCCACGTCGAGCGAGGGGTCGAGGCCTGTCGGCACCAGATGCTCGGTCGTCTCCGCCAACGGTCCCGCGAGCTCGCCGAAGCGCCGCAAGGCGTCCTCGCGCGGCACCACGTCGAACCGGATCGTCGCCCGCAGCGAGGCCTCCAGTGCGGTGAGTGACACCTCGCCGTCGCCCTGCGCGAAGTGCGGGTCGCCGACGTAGGCCAGCGCACCGTCGACCTGGACCGGGAGGTAGAGGGTGGCGCCCACGGTGAGCAGGTTGATGTCGATGTTGCCGCCGTAGGCGCCGGGTGGAACGGAGTGCGGACGTTCCGCGGCCGCCGACGCGACGCCCATGATCCCGAGGAACGGAGCGAGCGGGAACGACACGACCGGGTCGCCACCCTCGACCAACGGCAACAAGCCGGAGGCGCCGTCGTCGGACACCCGCGTGAAGACCGAGACCGTCTCGCCGCCGGCCGGGAACTCCCCGGGCAACGCACCTCGACCGTGCCGGTTCGACACCACGCCGTACGGCACCCGCGGCAACGTCTCGACGACCGTCATCGCGAGCAGATCGCCCACCCGGGCGCCGGAGACGTGCACCGGCCGCGACACCACGTGCGGCCCGTCGACACCCACCACGTGCGAGACGGTCGAGGACGCCAGGGCGACCGCGTCGGAGAGCACGCCGTCCTCGGCAACACCGTGGCCACCGAAGAACGCACGCGGATCCCGCCCCTGGTCCTCGAGGATCCCCTCGTGGCTGATCGTGTCGAAGGTGACCTCTGCGCCGGACTCCACCGTCAGTGCCGGAGCGTCAGCCGAGCACGGAAGCCGACCCCACAGGACCGTGTCCGGGTCCGCGGGAAGATAGGACGCCGCCCGGATCGGGCCGGTCCCGGGCTGCAGGATCATGGACCGACCCTAGAGCCCCGATATTTCAGGCAAGGTCCATCAGGCCGGCAGGTTCGAGCGCTTCATGCCGAAGATCCAGCGCCGGCGCGGGTGCTCGCTGACCGACCAGAACCGCTTCGTCTCGGGCCACCAGACCAGGTCCTCGGGACCGATCACCGTCGCCCACCGGTGCTCGCGGAAGGAGCCGGGCGCGCCGACGTAGACCGAACCGGGGAAGTAGCCGCTGCGCGACGAGGTCACGTAGTAGACGCCCTCAACGACCGAGACCCCCTGCATCCGGGCCTGACCGCGCTCGTCGATCACGGGTCGCGCCAGCCCCTCGGCGTCGGCGGCCACCAGCCCCGTGGCCGGATCGAGCGGGAACCGCGCCATCCGGCGGGTCTGCTTGCGCGAGCCGTACTCGCCGACGACCAGGGTCGGCTCCGTCGTACTCCGGTCGATGGTGAAGAAGGAGAACCGCAGCTTCGCCTGTCCCTCGTCCGCGTTGCCCCGGTGCGCGAACCGGACCGGCAGGACGTAGCGGTGCCCGAAGGTCTCGTACGACGACCCGGCCGGCACGCGAAGGAGGTCCTCGAGGCGGCAGCTGAAGAAGCCGCGGCCGGTCCCGGCGACGTGCAGGTAGTCGCCGTGCCACACGATGCCGCCGGCGTGCACCTTCAGCGGCTTGAAGCCGGGCTCCCCGTCGACGAGGGTGGGGGTGACCAGCAGCACGTGGCCGTAGCGGTGCCGCTCGAGGTCGATGATGCTGATCCGCGACCCGGCGCCGTGCTTGGAGTACCAGGAGGACGCCAGGACGTCGTGGCCGAAGTCCTCCTTGAAGCCGGTGAGCGCCGAGGTGGTGATGCCCTGCGGCCACCACTCCGGATCCCGCCGGTCGAACGCCTCCCACGTGTAGGCCCGGCTGACCTTGAGCCCGAGCAGGCGGGGCGTGGGTGCGAACGTGCGGCGCAACCTGCCGGTCAGGTCCGGCAGCATGCCCGCGAGGCCGACCCGGCCGCCGCCGTCGGCCGCCAGGGCCGCCGCGAGCGCGTCTATCTCGGCGCCGTTCTCCGCGGTGCGGGTCAGGTGAAGTCCGGCCACGGCCGTCACGCTAGCCCAACCCCAGCGACCTCCTGCGTCATGATGGTCACGTGAGGGGCATCTTCTTCGAGGAGGAGCACGCGCGGTCCGCCGCGCTGGTGCTGGTCCGTGGCGGGTACGCCGCGGAGGTCGTCCGCGAGCGTCTCGCCGGCGAGGACGACGACGAGGGCCACCCGTGGGCGGTCGTCACGGACGCGCCGGAGATCCAGCTCGACATGCTCGTGGAGATGTACGACGGCTGGCTGGACTACGACGAGGACGAGTCCGCGCCGGTCGAACCGCCCACCAGGGCCGGGTTCGTGCTGCCGTTGCCGGACCAGCCGAAGCGGATCAAGCGACCCGAGTGAGGCTCACGCCGGCGAGCAGGCGAACGGCCCTTCGCCGCGCGTCCATGCCTGGGTGATCGGCTGACGGTCGTCGAAGTCCGCCTCGACGACGACGGTGCTTCCGTCGACCTCGGTGTCGAGCTCGACGTCGAGCCCGGCGGCCTTCGCCGGTCCGTCGAGATGGGTCACCAGGCCGTTCTCGTCGTCCGTGGCCGCCTCCTCGTCCCGGAAGAGGCGCACCACCTTCAACCGCTCGTCGGCAGCGGCGAAGTAGCCGATGTTGCGGGGGTGGCCGAGGTTGCCGAGGGCCTGTTCCGCCTGCTCGGGTGTGACCCTTCCCCCGAGCGCTGCCCCGCAGGGCGGGTCGAAGGCCATCGTCGCGAACTCGAGGTCGTCCTGGCTCGGCGCCTGGTCGAGCACGTCGTCGAACCTGCCCGAGTCGGCCAGCGAGTCCTTGTCCTCGCCCACGACGTCGAGCCCCTCGGCGATGTCGCCCGTCACGATGAGGTGTTCGTCGGGAACCAGGGCGACGTTGAGCAGCACGCTGGGATAGCGGCCGCCGATCAGTCCGGTCGTCGCGTCCGCGGACGACAAGTCGGCCGTGAACGTCTCGGCATCGCCCTTCTTCGAGCGTTCGTAGCCGGCGTCCTCGAGGTCGTCGGCGATGGCTTCGAAATCCACGTCGGCGTGGAGCTTGGTCACCCGCACCAGGTCGTCCTCCGACGTCGCGGTCGCCTCCCACTCGACGTCGAACTCGCTGAACGCGGCGTCCTGCATGACGGCGGTCCAGTTGCGGAGCTCGGAGCCGTAGGCCTCCTCCTTCGATGCCTCGATCCACCGGTTGATGTCGTCCTCCGAGGCTCCGGTCTCGAGGTCGTCGACCTCCAGCCGCTCGGCGATCGCAGCCTCGTCGACGAACACGACGCTTGTCGCGTCGTCCGGGAGGTACTCGAGGGCTTCCTGGATCCGCGAGCTGCCGTCCAGCAGCCCGCAGCCACCCAGCCCGGAGGTGGTCAGCACGACGACTGCAGAGACGGTCACGAGGCGCCCGAGCGTGGAAGTCATGGGTCACATCATTACGCTCCAGAGCATGAGTGAAACACCGGCACACCGGCTGCTGCTCGTCCACGCTCACCCCGACGACGAGTCGATCGGACAGGGCGCCACCATGGCGAAGTACGTCGCCGAGGGTCGCGGCGTCACGCTGGTCACCTGCACTGCCGGGGAGATGGGCGAGATCCTCGTGCCCGGACTGGTGCACCTGGCCGCCGATCAGGAGGACGGCCTCGGCGAGCACCGCAAGGGTGAGCTCGAAGCCGCCATGGTCGCGCTCGGCGTGACGGACCACCGGTTCCTCGGGGGTTTCGGCACCTACCGCGACTCCGGCATGAAGTGGCACGAGGACGGCCACGCGGTCGCTGCCGACGACATCCACGACAACGCCTTCTGGCACGCCGACCTCACCGAGGCCGCCACCCAGCTCGTCGCGGTCATCCGCGAGGTGCGGCCGCAGGTGATGGTGGCCTACGACGAGTTCGGTGGCTACGGCCATCCCGACCACATCCAGGCCCACCGGGTCGCGATGTACGGCGCGCAGCTGGCCGCCGCGCCGTCGTACCGGCGGGACCTGGGGGAGGCCTGGGACATCGAGAAGATCTACTGGGGCGCGATGTCGGAGAGCCGGATCCGCGAGGGCCTGCGCTCGTTGCGCGCTGCCGGTGACACGACGACGTTCGAGGGCATGGACCCGGACGGGCCGCTGCCGCCGATGTTCCGTCCCGACGAGGACATCGACTGCGAGGTCGACGCCGGTGAGTACGTCGAGCGCAAGCTCGACGCGCTCCGCGCCCATGCCACCCAGATCACCACCGACGGGCCGTTCTTCGCGTTGTCCAACAATGTCGGCGCCCAGGCCTTCGGACGCGAGCAGTTCCGCCTGGTCAAGGGTGTCGCCGGCGATCCGGGCGACAACGGGTGGGAGACCGACCTGTTCGCAGGCGTCTCCGCCGGGTGAGCTCCGAAGGCGTCATGCCGCTCCCGTGGCGTGCGTTGCTGGCGGTGCCGTGCGTGCTGCTCGGTGTCGTGGTTGCCGTCTGCGCGGTCGCCCTGCACGACTACGCCTGGGGCCTCGCCCTGGGACTGGCGGCAACCGCTGCCACGCTGGTGGCGCTGCCCGCGGGCTGGTGGTCGCGCCTGTCGTTCGCGCTCGGGTGGGTGGCCGTCCTCGTGGTGGTGACCCCCGAGCGCGCTGAGGGCGACGTCGTCGTGTCCGGTGACCTCGACGGCTACCTGTTGCTCGGTGCCGGAATCGCGGTGTTCGGTGCGGGATTCGTCGGTCTGGTCGCGCCCCGGGAGGCCGTTCGCGATTCAGGCCAGTCGGGTACCGCTCCCTAGACTGACGCGCGTGACGAACTGGGAGCCCACCGAGGGCAAGAGCGAGCGCGCCGGCGGCAAGGTCGTTGCCGGTGTCGTTGCGATCCTCGTCGTCCTCGTCGGTGGCGCCTACGCCGGTGCCTACGCGCTGGCCGGGGACAAGGTGCCGCGCGGCACGTCCATCTCCGGTGTCGACGTCGGAGGCCTCAGTCGGGACGCTGCCGTCGAGAAGCTCACGAAGGTCTTCGACCCGCGGGCCGACGCATCCATCGACGTCTCGGTCGAATCGGCATCGGGTAAGTCGGCGGAGGGCAACGGCGCCGCCGTCGAGCCCGGCGACATCGGCCTCCGCGTCGACTACGCCGCGTCGGTCGACGCGGCCGGGGCCGGCTCGAGCTGGAGCCCGGGTCGCCAGTGGGACTACTTCACCGGCGGCACGGACGTCGACGCGGTGGTCACCGTGGACGACACCCTGTTCGACGCGAAGCTCGATGACCTGTCGAAGGGCCTCGGCACGCCGCCGAAGGACGGCCAGGTCAACTTCACCCCCGACGGCGTCGAGACCGTCGAACCGCAGTCGGGCAAGGCCGTCGACCGCGACGCCGCCCGGACCGCGATCATCGACGCCTACCTGGCTGGCGAGAAGTCCGTGTCCCTCCAGGTTGCCGACGCCGAACCCGAGATCGACGCCGCCGACGTGGCCGAGGCCGCCGAGTCCTTCGCCAACCCCGCGATGGCCAACGCCGTCACGCTCGTCTTCGGTGAGAACGACATCAAGCTGGAGCCGCGCAAGTTCGCTGCGGCACTGTCGATGAAGCCCGAGAACGGCGAGCTCGTCCCGGTGGTCGACCAGGCCGTGCTGACCAGGCTGGTCGAGGCTGCGACGACCACCGGCAAGCCGGTCGACGCCACCGTGAAGCTCGTGAAGGGCAAGCCGAAGGTGATTCCGGCCAAGCCGGGCGTCGCCTTCGATCCGGCCGACGTCGCCACCGTGTTCACCGGACTGTTGACCGCACCCCAGGGCTCGCGCAGCGGCGAGGTGAAGGCCGAGGTGACCGACGCCGAGTTCACGACGCAGGACGCCAAGGACCTCAAGATCGTCGAGAAGGTCTCGCAGTGGGTGACCTACTACCCGCACGCCGACTACCGCAACGTGAACATCGGCCGCGCCGCCGAACTGATCGACGGCACCGTCCTCAAGCCCGGCGAGCGGTTCTCCCTCAACGGCATCGTGGGGGAGCGCACCGCCGAGAACGGCTTCACCGAGGGCTACGTCATCAACAACGGCATCCTCAAGAAGGACCTGGGCGGTGGGGTGTCGCAGCTCGCGACGACCACCTTCAACGCGATGTTCTACGCCGGCCTCAAGGACATCGAGCACAAGCCGCACTCGTTCTACATCGATCGCTACCCGGCGGGCCGCGAGGCGACCGTGGCCTGGCCCACCGTCGACATGTCGTTCGAGAACGACAGCCCGTACGGCGTCCTGGTGCGCGCCTGGGTGCAGCCCAGCAGCTACTCCTCCCAGGGCGTCGTCACCGTGCAGATGTGGTCGACGAAGGTCTGGGACATCAAGTCGAAGAGCTCCGAGCGCTACGCCTACGTCGCGCCCGCGACCCGCACCCTCACCACGCCCGACTGCGAGGTCCACACGGGCTCGTCCGGGTTCCAGATCGACGTGACCCGGATCTTCCGCAAGCACGGCGAGTCCACGGTCCACCACACCGAGAAGTTCCACACCAACTACACCCCGGCCGACACCGTCGTGTGCAAGAAGCCCGGTCCGCCGCCACCGGAGGACCCCGAACCGGGGGACTAGTTTCCTTCGGATCCTTCGCGTCGGGCCGATGGGGCTCGATGGAGGGATTGCGATGATGCTTCGAGCGGCATTCGTTCCGCCGGAGGAGGCGGTCGAGGAGTTGCGCGCGCTCGCTGGCCGCTTCGGCTTCCTGCCGGGCGTGCACCCGTTGCCCCTCGACCAGCTCGACATCCGCATCGCGCGGTTGGGCAACCTGCACGCAGCCGACGCGGTCAAGCTCGCCGACAGGTTCCAGGAGTGGCCCGGGGTCGACGTACTCCCCGAGGTGCGGTGGTCAGGTGTGCACCTGGAGCCCAACGGTGACGTGGGAGTCGGCCTGGCCGGGGACCTCGACCGCCTGGCGGAAGTGGCGCGTGCTGTCGGCCTGAGCGCCGAGAAGGTCAATGTGTACGTCGACCGGCGGGCCTTCGTGCCCGTGGCCATCGCGGCCACGATGGACGAGCAACGGCCCGGCTCACGCGTCGGGTCGGCCCTTGCGGGGATGAGCGACGTGGGCGGCACCCCCTGGACCATGTCGGAGGTCGCCCTGATCCGGATCCGCTGGTTCGCCGGGCAGGAGGCGAGCGAGGTCGTGGAGAGGATCCCGATCCCGGTGCTGGAGCCGATCGTCGAACGCGAGGCCGTGTGACCTGCGTCGCAGGGTGTCGTTGATTGCTGATGTGCGCACCCGATACCGGCTCCCGGCCCTGCTGACCTCGCTGCTGACCTCGCTGCTGACCTCGCTGCTGGTCGGCCTGGGTGGCGTGACGGCCGCACCGGCCGGCGCGGACACGATCCTGCCGCCGCTCCCGACCGCGCCGGACGGTGACATCCCCGGGGTCAACATCTGGACCTGCAAGCCGAGCGCCGCGCGGCCGACGCCGGTGATCCTCGTGCACGGCACGCTCGGTGACCGGACGCACCTGCTGGAGAACCTCGGCAAGGCCATCAAGGCCAAGGGCTTCTGCGTCTACTCGCTCGACTACGGCAACCGCGGCACCAACGACATCGTGAAGTCCGCCGGCGAGCTCAAGGCGTTCGTCGCAAAGGTGCGCACCTCGACCCGGGCCGCGAAGGTGTCCCTGGTCGGGCATTCGCAGGGCGGCATGATGCCGCGGTACTACATCAAGTTCCTCGGTGGTGCGCCCTACGTCGACGACCTCGTCGGCATCGCGCCGTCGAACCATGGCACCCGTCTGATCCCGGCGCTCAACCCGCTGGCGGACGTGCTGCCCGGCCTGATCTGCGTGGCCTGCCAGCAGCAGGCCCAGGGATCGCCGTTCCTGGTGAAGCTGAACGCCGGCGACCAGACCCCCGGATCGGTCAGCTACACCCAGATCACCACGAAGTACGACGAGATCGTGGTGCCGCACACCAACGGCTATCTCGCGGCCGGGCCGCTGACGACCAACGTCACGATCCAGACCAAGTGCCGATGGTCCATCTCCGAGCACGTCCTGATCCCGGCCGACCGGGCAACGATCAGCTACACCCTCAACGCACTGACCCGTCCCGGCCCGGCGCTCGCGACGTTCACTCCTGCCTGCTGAGACCGCGGTGGTCGCGCCCGTCGCAACCGGCTAGAATAAGAACACGTTCTAGTTCAGGAGTGCCATGACCGCCACCCCCGTCAGCCCCGTCATCGAGGGCTGGTTCACCACGGGCGCGGAGCCCCGGCTGCTCGCGTCCCGGTGCACCAGCTGCAGCAACGTGGTGTTCCCGCCGGTCTCCTCCGAGGCGAGCGCCGCGGCGTTCTACTGCCGCAACCCTGCCTGCGACGGGGAGCAGTACGACGCCGTCGAGCTCTCGCCCCGCGGCACGGTCTGGTCCTACACCGACGCCCAGTACCAGCCGCCGGCGCCGTACGTCCCCGCCAGCGACCCGTACCAGCCGTTCGCGCTGGCCGCCGTCGAGCTGCCCGAGGGCCTCGTGGTCCTCGGCCAGGTGGCCGACGGGTACGGCGTCGCCGACCTCGCCGTCGGTGCCGAGGTCGAGCTCGTGATCGAGACCCTGCACACCGACGAGACCGGGGAGCGCACCATCTACCGCTGGAAGCCGGTGGGTTTCGAGGCTCGCTCCGCTCGCACCTCGACCACCGAGGAGGCCTGATGTCTGTCGTGATCGCCGGGGCCGGCATGCACCCCTGGGGCAAGTGGGGCAAGAACTTCGTCGAGTACGGCGTCCACGCGGCCCGGGCCGCCCTCAACGACGCCGGCGTCGCGTGGTCCGACGTCGACTTCGTCGTCGGCGGTGAGACCGTCCGCAACGGCTACGCCGGGTACGTCGCCGGCTCGACCTTCGCCCAGGCGCTCGGCTGGAACGGTGCGCGGATCGCGACGTCGTACGCCGCCTGCGCCACCGGCGCCCAGGCCATCGACACCGCGCGCACCCGGATCATGGCCGGACTGTGCGACGTCGCCCTGGTGGTCGGTGCCGACACCACGCCCAAGGGCTTCCTCGCCCCGAACGCAGGCGAGCGCTGGGACGACCCGGACTGGCTGCGGTTCCGGCTGCTCGGCATGACCAACCCGGCGTACTTCGCGCTCTACGCGCGCCGCCGGATGGACCTCTACGGCGCGACCAGCGAGGACTTCGCCCAGGTCAAGGTCAAGAACGCCCGCCACGGGCTCGAGAACCCGAACGCCCGCTTCCGCAAGGCGGCCACGATCGCTGACGTGCTCGCCTCGCCGGTGGTCTCGGACCCCCTGCACCTGCTCGACATCTGCGCAACGTCCGACGGCGCCGCTGCGGTCGTGCTCGTCAGTGCGGAGTACGCGAAGAAGCACGGCATCGCGTCACCGGTGAAGGTCGCGGCGGTCTCGACCGTCACGCCGACGTTCCCGAACACCGTCATCGACATGCCCCTGCTGTCGACCGACTCGTCGGCGCTCACCGGCGTGCCCGAGCGCACCTTCAAGGAGGCGATCGGCCAGGCCGCCTACGAGGAGGCGGGCATCGGCCCCGAGGACGTCGACGTGGCCGAGGTCTACGACCTCTCGACGGCGCTCGAGCTCGACTGGATCGAGGACCTGCAGCTCTGCAAGCGCGGCGAGGCCGAGGTCCTGCTGCGCGCGGGCGACACCACCATCGGTGGCCGGATCCCGGTCAACCCGTCCGGTGGCCTTGCGTGCTTCGGCGAGGCGGTGCCGGCCCAGGCGATCGCCCAGGTCTGCGAGCTGACCTGGCAGCTGCGCGGTCAGGCGACCGGTCGTCAGGTCGAGGGCGCGAAGGTCGGCATCACGGCCAACCAGGGCCTGTTCGGCCACGGCTCGTCGGTGCTGCTCACCGTCTGATTCCGGGCTAGGGAGCAGGCGGCAGGATCCGCCAGATGACGTGCTCGCCGGTGAGGCCCTTGAGCTCGACCGTCTCGAGCTCCTCGAGCCGGACGGCGGCGTCGTCGTCCAGGGCTTCCCGGACGGCGTCGCTGGCCAGGATCTCGTCGCCCTGGGCGAGATCGGCCACCCGTGCGGCCATGGCCACGTTGCGTCCGAAGTAGTCCCCGTCGAGGGCGACCACCTGGCCGGTGTGGATGCCGATCCGGATGTGGATGCCGCCGTACCGGCGCAGGGTCGCGTCGCGCGGCAGGTCCCGCTGGATGGCCAGCCCGGCCCGGCAGGCGGCTTCGGCGTCACGGAAGGTGACCATGTAGCCGTCGCCGGCGGTCTTCACGACCTGGCCGCGGTACTGCTCGATGCGGGTCCGCAGCACGCGGTCGTGGGCCGCGAGGACCTTCACCCACGCGGCGTCCCCGAGCCGGTCGTTCAGGGGCGTCGAGTCCTTGATGTCGGAGAAGAACAGGGTGACGGTGCCGTCGGAGGCGGCCATGTTGAGGATGTCGGCGCGGGCGTCGTCGCTGGCCCAGTTCTGCAGGTCCTCGATCGTGCCCTGGATCAGGCCGCTGATGCCGTGCACGCGGACCCGCGACGCCGTCCGCAGCACACGACGGACCGTCCGCTCGGCCGAGCTGCTGGGCGGAGGTGGCCGGAGTGCGGCGTCGAGGTCCGATTCCAGCTGGGTGATGTGGTGCTGCGCGTCGGCGAGCTGGGCCTGCAGGCTCGCCCGGCCCCGGGCGAAAAGGACGATGATGCCGAGCAGCAGCACGCACACGACGCCAAGGACGATGACCACGTCCGAAGCGTAGAGCGCAGACGGCCGTTGTGTGTCCGCAGTAGCGTGAGACGGTGACCACTCCGGCTCCCGCGTCCGCCCCCACGACGGCCCCCACCCTTGCCACTGTCGGCGCGCTGCGCGCCTCCGGCCATGTCCAGAAGTCCCTGCGTGTCGAGCTTCGCGAGAACCTCCTCGCCCGACTCCGTGCCGGCGAGGACCCGTGGCCGGGCCTGCACGGCTTCGAGGACACCGTCATTCCCCAGCTCGAGCGGGCAATCATCGCCGGCCACGACATGGTGCTGCTGGGGGAGCGCGGCCAGGGCAAGACCCGGCTGCTGCGCACCCTGGTCGGGCTGCTCGACGAGTGGACGCCCGTCATCGACGGCGCCGACCTCGGGGAGCACCCGTACGAACCGATCACGGTGGCCTCGCGGCGCCGCGCCGCCGAGCTCGGGGACACGCTGCCCATTGCGTGGCGGCACCGTGAGGAGCGGTACGCCGAGAAGCTGGCCACGCCCGACACCAGCGTCGCTGACCTGATCGGCGACGTGGACCCGATGAAGGTCGCCGAGGGCCGGTCGCTGGGTGACCCCGAGACCATCCACTTCGGCCTGATTCCCCGCTCCCACCGGGGCATCGTCGCGATCAACGAGCTGCCCGACCTCGCCGAGCGGATCCAGGTCGCCATGCTCAACGTGATGGAGGAGCGCGACATCCAGATCCGCGGCTACGTCCTCCGGTTGCCCCTCGACGTGTTCGTCGTGGCCTCGGCCAACCCCGAGGACTACACCAACCGTGGCCGGATCATCACGCCGCTGAAGGACCGGTTCGGCGCCGAGATCCGCACGCACTACCCGAAGGAGCTCGCTGCCGAGATCGCCGTGATCCAGCAGGAGGCAGACCTGCTCGCCGACCAGGTGATCGTCCCGGGGTTCCTCGTCGAGATCCTGGCGCGCTTCACCCGCAACCTGCGTGACTCCAGCGCCGTCGACCAGCGCTCCGGCGTCTCGGCCCGCTTCGCGATCGCCGGCGCCGAGACCATCGCCGCGGCTGCGCTGCGCCGGGCGACGATCGAGGGCGAGGACCACGCAGTGGCCCGCGTCGTCGACCTGGAGACCGCGGTCGACGTACTCGGGGGAAAGATCGAGTTCGAGTCGGGCGAGGAGGGCCGGGAGACCGAGATCCTCACCCACCTGCTGCGCACCGCGACGGCCGAGACGGTGCGGGAGAAGTTCCGGGGCCTCGACCTCGCCCTGCTCGTCGGCGCCATCGAGGACGGTGCCACGGTCACGACCGGCGAGCGGATCGGCGCCCGCGACCTGTTGAGCGGGCTGCCGGTGCTCGGGGAGTCGGACCTCTACGACCAGGTCTGCGACCGCGTCAACGGCGCCGGCAGCGGTACGACGGACGGCGAGCGCGCCGCCGCCATCGAGCTGGCGCTCGAGGGACTCTTCCTGGCCCGCAAGATCGGCAAGGACCAGCACATCGGCAGCACCGGTTCCGAGACCGTCTATGGCTAGATACCTGCGGTACGACGGCGGCGACCCCCTCGCGCCACCCGTCGACATCGCCGAGGCGCTCGACGCCATCGGCGAGGACGTGATGGCCGGCTACAGCCCGGAGCGCGCGATGCGCGAGTTCCTGCGTCGCGGCGGTCAGGACCAGGCGGGGCTCGATGACCTGGCCCGCCGGGTGGCCGAGCGGCGCCGGGACCTGCTGCAGCGCAACAACCTCGACGGCACCCTGCAGGAGGTGCGCGAGCTGCTGGAGAGGGCGGTCCTCGAGGAGCGCAAGCAACTGGCCCGCGACGCCCTGATGGACGACGGCGACCGCGCGTTCCGCGAGATGCGCCTGCAGAACCTGCCGGACTCGCCGGCAGCCGCGGTCACCGAGCTGGGCGACTACGACTGGCAGTCCAGCGAGGCCCGGGAGGCCTTCGAGCAGATCAAGGACCTGCTCGGTCGCGAGCTCCTCGACCAGCGCTTCGCCGGCATGAAGCAGGCACTCGAGAACGCCACCGAGCAGGACCGGCAGGCGATCAACGAGATGTTGTCCGACCTCAACGACCTGCTCGAGAAGCACGCGTCCGGCGAGGACACGCCTGAGGACTTCCAGGAGTTCATGGACAAGCACGGACAGCACTTCCCCGAGAACCCTCAGAACATCGACGAGCTCCTCGACACGCTCGCCCAGCGGTCGGCCGCCGCCCAGCGGATGCTCAACTCGATGACGCCCGAGCAGCGCGCGGAGCTGATGCAGCTGTCGGCCCAGGCGTTCGGCTCGCCGACCCTGATGGACCAGCTCGACCGTCTTGACCAG
>NZ_JBMCZA010000191.1:1974-2789 GCF_048654705.1 Nocardioides sp. CPCC 206348 | reverse complement strand
CTCGACCGCCTCGTTGCCCTCGATCTCGGCCCGGAGCGTCTCGACGTCGTCGTTCAGCGTCGTCCGACGCTTCGCCAACACGATCCGTCGGGCACCGAGCCGCACGAGCCGGTCCTCGAACCTGTCGGTCGCGGTGATGGCCTGCTCGAGCGCAGCCTCCGACACGTCGACGCGTCGCGCGAAGCGGGTCGTGCCGTGGTCGGCCGCGTCCCGCGCATCGCCCTGCCATCCCTCGGGGACCCCTTGGGACTCGGCCCACGCCTGGACGTCTTTGACCTGCACCTCCACCGCACGAAGGTTGGTCGCGAACGTGGCTGCCCGGACCGCCGTGGAGTCCAGGGTCGGGACCGGGTCGATCGTGCGGGGAAGCTCGATGGTGACCATCAGCGTTCCCCGATCGGTGCCGCACGGTGAGCCCAACCGAGGAGCGCGCGTGCCTGCTCGGCAGCAGCGGCGTCAGTGAACTCGAAGTCGCCGCTGACCTCGACGAAGGCATCGCTGTTGGCCTGGGCCGCCTCCGCGCGCCGCTTGAGCTCGTCGGTCCAGGTCGTCTGGAACGCCTCGACAGCGGTGACCACCGCGGGCGCGAACCCGGCCGTCGACGCCTTGCCCAGCCGGCGCCACGCGCCGTCCAGTCCATCGGCCGCGTCGTCCCAGGCAGCCTTGGCCGCTGCCAGGACGCCCGGAGGGACGTTGATCGTCACTCCCATGACGCCACCTCCATCCGGAGGTCGTCAAGGACCGCCTGTGCGACCTCGGGGGCGACCTCGGAGGTGACAGCCAGGGGAACGCTGGTCAGGGTCACGACGGTGGCG
>NZ_JBMCZA010000191.1:1678-1803 GCF_048654705.1 Nocardioides sp. CPCC 206348 | reverse complement strand
TCGGCGACGACCGGGCGGATCCCGCGCCAGGTCTCCTGGAGGGCGGCCGCGGCCCGGCGCAGGTCATCGGACGATGCAGGAGGGACAGCGGCGCCCGGACCTGTCGAGGTGTCCTCGGGGAGGAG
>NZ_JBMCZA010000191.1:1205-1668 GCF_048654705.1 Nocardioides sp. CPCC 206348 | reverse complement strand
ACGCCACCTCCGTCCGGAGGTCGTCAAGGACCGCCTGTACGACCTCGGGGGCGAGCTCGGAGGTGACCGCCAGGGGAACGCTGGTCAGGGTCACGACGGTGGCTCCCGGCCCGGCAATGGCTTCGACCGCCACCTGCCCGTCGGTCGCCCGCAGGACCGGGAGGCCGTCCCTGCCTCCCGGGTGGAGCATCCAGCCCTGTTCGCCCAGGTGGACGAAGAGCCGCTGCAGGAGCTCGGTGCCCGCCTCCTGCCCGATCCCGGTGACGGCCTTCTTCAGGACCAGGCACCGTTGCCCCTCCGCCTGCTGCCAACGAATGCTCGGAGGCGCAGGGTCAGCGTGTTCGGCGACGACCGGGCGGATCCCGCGCCAGGTCTCCTGAAGGGCGGCCGCGGCCCGACGCACCTCATCGACCGATGCAGGAGGGCCAGCCGCGTCCGGCCCTGTCGAGGCGTCAGGAAGGAC
>NZ_JBMCZA010000191.1:887-1195 GCF_048654705.1 Nocardioides sp. CPCC 206348 | reverse complement strand
TGGATCGACGCGATGGAGGCGCCCGGGATTCGCTTCGCTCATGGACTGATCGGTGCCCGTGGGTCAGGTCACACAAACCAACGCCCGGCGTTGTCCACAGGCAGTCCGCCGATCAGACCCAGAAACCCCGGGATCCGAACATGTCGCCGTAGCTCCCGGGACCAGCACCGGAGCGTCCACCCCGGCGTGACCCGAGGTAGGAGCCGACCACCGCCGCACCGAGGTCGCCCTCCTCCGGCGCGATGACCGAACCGTCCACGCGCCGGGCCATCGAGTCGATGAACCGGGCCAGGCCGGGGTCCTCGCCG
>NZ_JBMCZA010000191.1:211-877 GCF_048654705.1 Nocardioides sp. CPCC 206348 | reverse complement strand
CACAGGCGCTCAGCCGATCAGACCCAGAAACCCCGGGACCCGAACATGTCGCCATAGCTCCCGGGACCAGCACCGGAGCGTCCGCCCCGGCGTGACCCGAGGTAGGAGCCGACCACCGCAGCGCCGAGGTCGCCCTCCTCCGGCGCGATGACCGAGCCGTCCACACGGCGGGCCATCGAGTCGATGAACCGGGCCAGGCCCGGGTCCTCGCCCAGCCGGAAGAACGTGGTCTGGGCGCCGAGCCGCTGCGCGTTGTCGAGCTCGCGGACAGCGAGCGCGATCGTCATCGGGTGCGGCGGGTAGGAGAAGAAGATGTCGCCGCTCGACTCCAGGTGCGAGGTCGGCTCACCGTCGGTCACGATGAGCAGCACGGGCTGGGCGTTCGGGTGCTTGCGGAAGTGCCGGTTGGCCAGCAGCAGGGCGTGGTGCAGGTTGGTGCCCTTGGCCCACTTCGCATCGAGCGCGGTCAGCTGCTCGATCTGCATGGTCTCGGCATGCCGGCCGAAGCCGATCAGCTCCAGGCTGTCGCCGCGGAACCGCGACCCGATCAGGGTGTGCAGCGCCAGCGCGGTCTGCTTCATCGGCACCCAACGCCCGTCCATCGCCATCGAGAACGACGTGTCCACGCACAACGCGACGGCCGCTTGGGTGCGCGCCTCGGTCTCG
>NZ_JBMCZA010000191.1:0-152 GCF_048654705.1 Nocardioides sp. CPCC 206348 | reverse complement strand
CCGTTCAGCATCGTGCGCGGGATGTCCCACGGCTCGGTGTCCCCGAAGGCCCACGGTCGCGTGGCTCCGGACAGCTCGCCGGCGGCTCCGGCCTGCCGCAGGTCGCGCTGCCCCTGCCGTCCGGACAGCTTCTGCGCCACGTCGCGCAGCAG
>NZ_JBMCZA010000190.1:96692-97814 GCF_048654705.1 Nocardioides sp. CPCC 206348 | reverse complement strand
CAGCTCGAGCAGCAACCCGCGGTCGCCGTACGGGATCACCTTCATGGCAACGAGCTCGCGAACGCCTCCACCGCGATCCCGGACCCGGACAGAGCAGCCCGCACCGCTGCAGCCGAGGAAGCGGCGCCCGGGGAGTCGCCGTGGAGGCACAGCGACTGCACGTCGCCGGACGCGGCCAGTCGGACCGCCTGTTCAGCCACGGCCGACGGATCCGTCAGCACGGCACCGGGTTCCGCCCGCGGGACCAGTCCACCCGAGGGGAGGTAGGCGCGGTCCGCGAAGCCCTCCGCGACCGTCGGCAGCCCTGCGTCCGCGACCCGGGCCAGGAACCGCGAACCGGCGAGCCCCAGCACCGGCAGCCCGCCGAACGCGACGACAGCAGCGATGACCGCGTCCGCCTGCGCCGGATGCTCGCTCACCGCGTGGTAGAGCGCACCGTGGGGCTTGAGGTACGCGATGCGCCCTCCCGCCGCACGAGCCAGCCCGGCCAGTGCCGACAGCTGGTAGAGGACATCGGCCTCGAGGTCCTCCGGCGCGACGTCGATGAACCGCCGTCCGAAGCCGGCAAGGTCGCGGTAGCCCACCTGCGCCCCGATCACCAGGCCCTGTTCGACGGCGAGCGCACACGTACGCCGCAACGTGAGCGGGTCACCCGCATGGAACCCACAGGCCACGTTGGCGCTCGTGAGGTGCGGCATCAGCGCCTGGTCATCACCGAGCGACCAGCGACCGAAGGATTCGCCCACGTCGGCATTGAGGTCGATCGTGGACGGGCAACCCGGTGGCAACGTCACAGGCCCTATCGTGGCCCATCGACGTACTGCTGGCAGGAGTACGGTGCGCGGGCGGCGACTGAGACAACGGTCACGAAGGCACCATCCGGCAGTTACTCATGGGTAATCTACGCGGCGGCCGTGCCAATTCAACGATTGCCACCCACGAATCAGACACAGGGAGACAACGACCGTGCAGCACATCCTCGACGCCATCGTCGCCGAAGCCTCGTCCGAGGACTTCGCCAACCTGGCACTTCCGGAGTCCTACCGCGCCGTGACCGTCCACAAGGACGAGGTCAACATGTTCGAGGGCATCCCCTCGAAGGAGAAGGACCCGCGCAAGTCC
>NZ_JBMCZA010000190.1:89728-96682 GCF_048654705.1 Nocardioides sp. CPCC 206348 | reverse complement strand
TGACCGTCCACAAGGACGAGGTCAACATGTTCGAGGGCTTGTCCTCGAAGGAGAAGGACCCGCGCAAGTCGCTGCACGTCGAGGACGTGCCGCTGCCCGAGCTCGGCCCGGGCGAGGTGTTCGTCGGAGTCATGGCCTCCGCGATCAACTACAACACCGTGTGGACCTCGATCTTCGAGCCGGTCTCCACCTTCGGGTTCCTCGAGCGCTACGGCAAGCTCTCCGAGCTCACCAAGCGCCACGACCTGCCCTACCACGTCGTCGGCTCCGACCTGTCCGGCGTCGTGCTCCGCACCGGCCCCGGCGTGACCAAGTGGAAGCCCGGCGACCGCGTCGTCGCGCACTGCCTCTCGGTCGAGATGGAGTCCGCCGACGGCCACGACGACTCGATGATGGACCCCGAGCAGCGCATCTGGGGCTTTGAGACCAACTTCGGTGGCCTCGCCGAGGTCGCCATGGTCAAGGCCAACCAGCTCATGCCCAAGCCCGAGCACCTCACCTGGGAAGAGGCCGCCGCACCCGGCCTGGTGAACTCCACCGCGTATCGCCAGCTGGTCTCCAAGAACGGCGGCAACATGAAGCAGGGCGACAACGTCCTGATCTGGGGCGCCTCCGGTGGCCTCGGCGGCTTCGCGACCCAGTACGCCCTCAACGGTGGCGCCACCCCGATCTGCGTGGTCTCCAACGAGGAGAAGGCCCAGATCGTGCGCAACATGGGCGCCGAGCTCGTCATCAACCGTTCCGAGGAGAACTGGAAGTTCTGGAACGACGAGAACACCCAGCAGAACCCCAAGGAATGGCTGCGCCTGGGCAAGAAGATCCGTGAGCTCACCGGCGGCGAGGACATCGACATCGTCTTCGAGCACCCCGGCCGCGAGACCTTCGGCGCCTCGGTGTTCGTGACCCGCAAGGGCGGCACGATCACCACCTGCGCATCGACCACCGGGTACATGCACGAGTACGACAACCGCTACCTGTGGATGAACCTCAAGCGCATCGTCTCGTCCCACTTCGCCAACTACCGCGAGTCGTGGGAGGCCAACCGCCTCATCGCCCAGGGCAAGATCCACCCGACCCTGTCGCGGGTCTACTCCCTCGACAACGTCGGCCAGGCCGCTCTCGACGTCCACAAGAACCTCCACCAGGGCAAGGTCGGCGTCCTCGCCCTCGCGCCCGAGGAGGGCCTCGGCGTCAAGAACACCGAGCTCCGCGAGAAGCACCTCGACAAGATCAACCTCTTCCGCGGGATCTGATCCTTCGAGTACGACGACAACGGGCCCGCGCAGCAGTGCGCGGGCCCGTTCGTCGTTCCCCGGGGTGTGACGCTGGTCCGATCCGGCGGGGCGGACTGTGATTCCCCTTGCCCATCGGGGATCATGGGCGGCGTCCCCCCACGAACCGCATCGAGAGCCAGGGAGGCTCATTCAATGAGCGACCAGGGTCTGTCCATTTTCGACGACGAGCCGAACACCAGCCAGGAGCCCAAGCACGTGAGCACCAAGGCCACTGAAGACGAGCCGACCCAGGTCATTCCTGCCGTGAGCCCCGCTCCGGCAGCGCGCCCGCAGGCGGCTGCCCCCGCCCGCACTGCCCAGACGTCCGGCCAGGCACGCCCACGCGCCGCGACGCCCGCGACGCCGGCCGCGGGCCCCGCCGCTGCCGGCGCACGTCCCGTCGGCTTCACCGGCACCCCGTCCTCCGGCGGCCTGCCGATCGTCCGCAAGGGCGGCTACGACCGCGACGCCGTGGACGCCCAGATCCGCACCCTTTCCAGCGAGAAGGCGACGCTGGGCGCGAGCCTGACCGAGTCCGAGCAGCGCGTGATCGACCTCGAGAAGGAGGTCTCCCGCCTCAAGGCCGACCTCTCCGAGAGCGAGTCCCCTTCCTACGCCGGCCTGGGTGGCCGCGCCAGCGCGATGCTCCGCCTCGCCGAGGAGGAGACCAGCGAGATCCGCAGCGGCGCGGAAGCAGACGCCGCCGAGATCCGCGAGCAGGCCGCCCGAGACGCCAAGGCGATCCGCGCCGAGGCCGCTCGCGAGGCCGACGACATGCGTGCCGTCCAGCTGCGCGAGCTCGAGGAGAACCGCACGCGCCTGCTGACCGACGCCGAGCAGGAGCGCGCCCTCGCCAGGAGCGAGGCCGCCGACATGCTCGCAGCGGCTCGCCGCGAGGCCGACCAGCTCCGCCTCGCCGCCCAGCAGGAGGCCTCGGAGCAGCGCAGCCAGGCCCAGCGTGAGGTCGAGCAGGCCCGCGCGGCCGCCGACCGCGAGGTCCAGGAGGCCCGCCGCGCGCTGGCCGTGGAGAAGGAGCGCCTCGCTCGCGAGGCGACCGACCACCACAACACCGCTGTCGCCGAGACCCGTCGCCTCGTCGAGGAGTCCGAGCAGCGCGCCAGCGCCGCCGAGGCGCGCGCCATCGAGGCCAGCAAGCAGGCCACCGAGAACCGGTCGGCCGCCCAGGCCGAGTCCGAGGGCCTGCTCGCCCGTGCGCGCCGCGAGGCCGAGCAGATCGTCGTGTCGGCCCGCACCCAGGCCGAGGCGATCACCGCCAGTGGCGACGCCGAGCTCCAGCGCGAGGTGGCTGCCAAGCGCGCCGAGCTCGACCGCCTCACCAAGCGCCGCGACGCGATCACCGCCCAGCTCTCCTCGCTCGCTGACCTCGTCGCCGGGTTCGGCGAGGACGAGAGTTGAGCGCACCTGACAACGACGGCATGCTCGAGGACGGTGTCCTCGAGCATGCCGGCATCGACCCGGCCGCACCCGTCGAGGCGCCCGTCGAGGCGACGTACGGCGATCCCGGCAAGCCGTTCGACCGCCGCTCCCCGTTCTACTACGGGTTTGTCGGTGCACTCGGCGCGCTGATCGCCTACTGGCTGTTCCAGGCGATCCTCGGCATCGGCTCGGTGCTGATGCTGGTCGTGGTGTCGTTCTTCCTCGCCGCCGGGCTGAACCCGTCGGTGGAGTTCCTCGAGCGCCGCGGCCTGCGGCGCTCGTTCGCGGTGACGCTGGTCATCGTGATCGCGCTCGCCATGGTGGGGCTGTTCCTGGTCGCCATCGTCCCGGTCATCACCGACCAGATCACGGCGATCACCAACAGCGCTCCCGGCTGGCTCGACGAGCTCAAGAAGAACGACCGGATCCAGGACCTGAACCGCGAGTACGACCTGATCGACAAGGCCCAGGCCAAGATCGAGGACGGCGACTTCCTGTCGAGCATCTTCGGCGGAGTGCTGGGCGTGGGCCTGAAGATCCTGTCCGCGCTGTTCAACGCGTTCATCGTCCTGGTCCTGACGCTGTACTTCCTCGCCTCGTTGCGGACCACCACCGGCGCCCTCTACAAGCTGGCCCCGGCCTCGCGTCGCGACCGCGTCGCGAAGCTCGGCGACAAGGTGATCCACAACATCGGCGGGTACGTCTCGGGGGCCTTCGTCGTCGCCCTCGCCGCCGGCATCTCCTCGCTCCTGTTCCTGTCCTTCACCGAGATCCGCGAGTACGCCGTCGCCCTTGCCTTCGTCGTCGCCGTGCTCGACGTCATTCCGATGATCGGCGCGACGATCGGCGCGGTGCTCGTGTGCGCCATCGCGTTCGCCACCGACGTCAAGACCGGCATCGCGTGCGTGATCTTCTACGTCATCTACCAGCAGGTCGAGAACTATGTGATCTACCCGCGGGTGATGAGCAAGTCGGTCGACCTGCCGGGCGCGGTGATCGTGATCGCGGCCCTCGTGGGTGCCGGACTCCTCGGCGTCGTGGGCGCCCTACTCGCCATCCCGGTGGCAGCAGCGATCCTGCTGATCCTCCGCGAGGTCGTGGTGAAGAGGCAGGACGCGCTCTAGAATTCCGCCAGTTCCCACGTCGAGGGGTCCGACCGCATGTGTTTCTCCGCAGAGATGGACCTGGCCGCAGGCCTGGTGATCACCGGCATCGGTGTCGACACCCTGCGCCAGGCGCGGACCCGCGACCAGATGGCCCTGGCCGCGCTGCCGATGGTCTTCGGCGTGCACCAGCTCATCGAGACCCTCGTGTGGTGGAACCTCGAGGGTCACGTGTCCGACTCCATCGGCGACCTGGCCGCCTGGATCTACGCCGCCATCGCGCTCGTCGTCGTACCCGTCCTCGTGCCGTTCGCCTTCCTGCGGCTCGGCACGACGCTGCACCCGATGTTCGACCGGCTCTTCATGGCGCTCGGCCTGCTCGCCGGCATCCTGGGCCTGCACGCGCTCGGCTTCGAGGAGGTCCCGCGGCGCATCGACGGCCACCACATCTCCTACGCGCCCGGCGATCCGTTCGCCGTGGTCACCCTGAGCGCCTACGTCATCGCCACCTGCGCGCCGAGCCTCGTGGCCCGGGGCTCAGCGCTGCGCTGGTTCGGGCTGGGGAACCTCTTCGTCGTCGCGACGCTGGTCTGGCTCGACCAGAACGCCGTGATCTCCCTGTGGTGCGTGTGGGCCGCCTTCACCAGCGTGCTCATCAACCTGCACCTGCGTGGCGGGATCACCACCGGCGACCGTCCGCTCCCCCAGCTTCACCCCGATCACGCCCAGCAGGATCAGCGCGCCGCCGACGAACTGGACCGCTGAGGGCAGCTCGCCCAGCAACGCCCACGCCCAGACGACGGCCAGCACGACCTCACTGAGCGCGACGAAGGACGCCAGCCGGGAGCCGAGGCGACGGCTGGCTGCGATGCCGGTGCCGTAGGCCAGGGCGGCGGTGACGAGGCCGAGCAGGACCAGCGGTACGACGACGCCGACCTCCGTGCCTGCGTAGGCCACCTGGGCATCGACCGCCTCGACAGGCAGCAGACCGACCAGCGCGAGCACGCCGAGGAAGGCCCCGCCCACGACGAGACCGCCGGCAGCCAGTGCCATCGGCGGCAGGCCACTGCGGTCATCGGCAGAGATCACGAAGTACGCCGCAGCGCCCACCATCGCGGCGAGCGCCCACGCGGCGCCGGCGAGGTCGAAGTCGGCGCCGGAGAACAGGTCGAGCACCAGCAGCAGGCCGGCCGCGGCGACCACGGCGCCGAGCACGGTGATCCGGCCGGGACGCTGGCCGTGCACGAGCCACATCCAGACCACGACGGCAGCGGGAGCGGTGTACTCGATGAGGAGCGCCGGCCCGACCTCCATGGTCCGCACCGCGGAGAAGTAGCAGAACTGGGCTCCGGCCACGGCCAGGGTGCCGTAGAGGAGCACCGTGAGGGCGTTGCGCCGCAGGACGCCCCAGCGCCCGCGCAGGGCCACCAGGCCGAACGGCAGCACCACGGCGGCACCGATGGCGATCCTGATCAGCACGACGGCGCCGGCGGTCCACCCGACGTCGAGCAGCGGTCGGGCCAGGGCGCCCGAGAGGCCGAAGGCGGCCGCGGAGGTGAGGGCGAGGAGCAGGCCGGGTGCAGCACGGGACACCGGAACCGCTTCGATGTCACGAGTCAACGTCGTCATGATTCATGACCGTACGCCGCATGCTGTAACCTGTCAAAGTGGTTTTCACCCATGACACCAACATGTCGCTGCAGGCGGCCGTCGCCCTCGTGAACTCGGCCGTCGAGCCGGTCACGCTCACCACCGTCGAGGAGCTGGACGACTTCTACGGCGAGCACGCCTACAGCGGCCGGCACGACGGCGACCAGGCCGAGCTCGACGCCGTCCACGCGATCCGTCCGCAGCTGCGGGCACTGATGACCGCCGACCGCGACGGCGCGGTGGCCCTGATCAACGCGATGTTGCTCGAGGCCGGCGCGCTCCCGCAGCTCAAGCGGCACGACGGCATCGACTGGCACCTGCACGCGATCGGCAACGACCGCCCCTTCGCAGAGCGCATCGTCGTCGAGACCGCGATGGCGATGATCGACGTCGTCCGCGCCGACGAGATGTCCCGCTTCAGCCTGTGTGCGGACGAGAACTGCGACGGCGTCGTACTTGACCTCTCCCGCAACCGGTCCAAGCGGTTCTGCTCGGTGACCTGCGGCAACCGCAACGCGGTCGCCGCCTACCGCGCGCGCCAGGCGGAGAGCGACTGAACGAACGCCCGATGACGGACGTGTGACATCTGGCGCCGGGGGCTGTTCAGGGCGACACCCGTGCGACAGGATCCGGACATGACACGCATGCTCGGGCTGCGTCAGCGACCGCTCTGCGCCCTCCTTCTCGTCCTCCTCGCGACCTCGCTCCTGCTCGTGGCGCCGCGACCACAACCGGCGTCGGCCGCCACACCGATCACGGTGGCGCAGGCGATCGCCACCCAGAACTCCTCCACCGCCACCGTTCGCGGGTACGTCGTCGGGCAGCCCACGGCGACATCGACCGTCGTCCGGAGCAACTTCCCGAACGACTACGCGCTCGCGCTGGCCGACTCCCCCAGCACCACCGCGACGGGGTCGATGCTCTATTTCCAGATCCCCTCGGCGTTCCGCGCGTCCTTCGGGCTCAGGACCAACCCGTCGCTGCTCGGCAAGCAGATCGACGTGACCGGGACGCTGTCGTCGTACTTCTCCCACCCGGGACTCACCGGCGGCAGCGCGTTCGCACTCGTCGGCAGCAACCCTGATCCCGACCCGGGTGACCCGAGCATCCCGGCCGGCTACTACGACCCCGCAACGGGCAAGACCGGTGCAGCGCTCGCGACGGCGCTCCACGGGATCATCGACGGGAACACGCGCCTGACGTACACGCAGGTCTGGGAGGCGCTGAAGGTCACCGACGCCGACCCGAACAACTCCGCGAACGTGATCGAGTTCTACTCCGGACGCTCGGTCCCCAAGTCCACCAACGGTGGCAACGCCGACGACTGGAACCGCGAGCACACCTGGCCGCAGAGCCACGGTGACTTCGGTACGGCGTCCGGCCCGGGCACCGACCTGCACCACCTGCGACCCGAGGACGTCACGGTCAACTCGACCCGTGGCAACAAGGACTTCGACAACGGCGGCTCGGCCGTCGCCCAGTGCTCCGAC
>NZ_JBMCZA010000190.1:86132-89693 GCF_048654705.1 Nocardioides sp. CPCC 206348 | reverse complement strand
ATGTACATGGCCGTGCGGTACGAGGGCGGTGACGGCTTCGCGGACCTCGAGCTGAACAACTCGATCAACGGCACGACGCCGTACCTCGGCAAGATCTCCGTCCTGCTCGCCTGGCACGCGGCCGACCCGGTCACGCCTGCCGAACGCGCGCGCAACGGCAAGGTCTACGCCGACTACCAGGGCAACCGGAACCCGTTCATCGACCACCCGGAGTACGCCGAGGCGATCTGGTAGGTCGCGAAGCGACCGCACGCTGGTCGAGGAGGTCGCTCAGCGACCGTCTCGAGACCCAGGCACTAGTCCCCCAGGAACTGCCGCAGCACCTCGACGAAGATGTCGGGGCGCTCGGAGTGCAGCCAGTGGCCGGCGTCCTTGATGGTCACCTTGCGATTGCGCGGGAACCAGCGGTCCATCGCGGCGTCGTACTCCGGCTTGACGTAGTCGGACCGACCACCGGCCAGCCACAGCACCGGTCCGTCGTACGGCGGCCGGCCGGCCAGCTGCTCCTCGGGCCAGCCGCTGATGACCGGGAGGTCCCGCCCCAGCACGTCGAGGTTCATCTGCCAGCTCCAGCCGCCCGGCGCGGCCGGGTCACGGCGGAGGTTCTGCAGCAGGAACGACCGGATCGTCGTGTCGGGCACTGCCGGTTCGAGCAGGCGGTCCGCGTCGGAGCGCTGCACCACCTGGGTCAGGTCCATCGCCTGCATCGCCGAGATGTAGCCGGGGAACTCGCGACTCGCCTCGTAGCTGACCGGCGAGATGTCGGCGACGCACAGCCGCTCGACACGTTCGGGGTGCATCAGCGCGAGGAACATGGCGACCTTGCCGCCGAGTGAGTGCCCCACCACCGTCGCGGGGCCGTCGGGCAGGAGCTCGGCGACCTGGGCTGCCGCCTCGACGAAGTCGAACCGCTCGGGCCACGGCGAGCGCCCGTGGTGCGGCAGGTCCACCAGCAGCACCTGGTGCTTCTCGGCGACCTGCTTGGCGACCTGGGTCCAGTTCTTCCCCTGGCCGAACAGCCCGTGCAAAAAGACCACACGGCTCCCGGTCGTGCCGAGAGCCGTGTGGTGAAGCGTCACGCGTGAAGACTACTTCGCGTAGTCGTGGAACCCTGCGCCGGTCTTGCGGCCGAGCTCGCCCGCCTCCACCTTCGCGACCAGCGTCTTGGCCGGCGCGAAGCCCGGCTCACCGAACTCGGTGAAGAGCTCCTTCTGGATGGCCAGCGACACGTCGTTGCCGACCACGTCGAGCAGCTCGAACGGGCCCATCGGGAGACCAGCGGTCTCCTTGATGGCGGCGTCGATGGTCGTCAGCTCGACGCCCGACTCGCTGAGCGTCACCGCGTCGTTGAGGTACGGGAAGAGGAGCAGGTTGACGATGAAGCCCGCACGGTCGCCGGCGGAGACGCCGACCTTGCCCACGTTGGCGGTCAGTGCACGCACGGTCTCGTCGACATCGGCGGACGTCGCGGAGGTCGTGATGATCTCGACCAGCTTCATCACCGGCGCGGGGTTGAAGAAGTGCATGCCGATGACGTCCTGCGGACGGCTCGTGGCCTCACCGAGCTGCGTGATCGGCAGCGAGGAGGTGGTGGTCGCGAGGATCGCGCCCGGCTTGGTGATCTTGTCGAGGTCGCGGAACAGCTCGAGCTTGATCTCGAGGTCCTCGGCGATCGCCTCGACGACGATGTCGACGTCGCCCAGCGCCTCGCGCTCGGTCGAGCCGGTCAGGCGGCCCAGCAGGTTCGCCTTGTCGTCCTCGGTGCCCTTGCCCTTGGCGATGGCGCGGTCGAGGTTCTTGGTGATGTAGCCGATCACGCCGTCGAGCTTGTCCTGGCTGCGGCCGACGTACACGACGTCGTACCCGGCCTGGGCGAAGACCTGGACGATGCCCGAGGCCATCGTGCCGGTGCCGACGACACCGACGCGGTTGATGTCGTGCTTGAAGGTCGGTGCGGCGCTCTCGCCGGCGGCCGCGGCCTCCTCGGCGAAGGTGCGGCCGTCAGCGGCCAGCTTCTCCAGCAGGTCGGCCGGCTGGTGCAGGTGGTCGCCGGTCTCCGCGAAGCGGGCGGCCAGCAGGTCGCGGACCTGGGCGGCGCCGATCTCGTCGACGACGGTCAGCGGGCCCTTGGGGTAACCGCAGCCGAAACGCATCGCGGCGTCGATGTCGGTCACCGAGGCGTAGCCCGACTCGTAGGTGCGCACCGCGTGGTTGAGGTACGGCAACACCAGCGTGTTGAAGATCTGCTCGCTCGAAGTCATGGGGCGAAGTCTCTCAGCCCGAACGGGCCATCGCTACCCATCGGTAACAGAGCGAGACGGATATCACTGGCGCTGAGCGGGGCGGTCCCACTGGCCGACGCAGGAGCGGCGCGATGGGTGCCGCGCGGCACCTGTAGATTCATCGCCCGTGAGACTTGTCGTGGCACGCTGCCAGGTGGATTACGCCGGCCGTCTGAGCGCACACCTGCCGATGGCGACCCGGGTGCTCATGCTCAAGTCGGACGGCTCGGTGCTGGTGCACTCCGACGGCGGCTCCTACAAGCCGCTGAACTGGATGTCCCCGCCCTGCACGGTCCGCGAGGGCACGACCGACGACGGCCAGATCGAGTGGACCGTGACCGCGAAGGCCGCCAAGGGCGCGACGCCGGACACGCTCCGGATCCTCATCGAGGAACTCCTCCACGACTCCTCCCACGACCTGGGCATCGACCCCGGCCTGCAGAAGGACGGCGTCGAGAAGCACCTGCAGGAGATGCTCGCCGACCACCCGGGCACCCTGCACGAGGGCCTCACCCTCGTGCGGCGCGAGTTCCCCACCGCGATCGGCCCCGTCGACCTGATGTGCCGCGACATCGACGGCCTGAGCGTCGCGGTCGAGATCAAGCGCCGCGGCGACATCGACGGCGTCGAGCAGCTCACCCGCTACCTCGAGCTCCTCAACCGCGACCCCCTGCTCACCGGCAAGGGCGCCGTCCGCGGCATCTTCGCGGCCCAGGAGATCAAGCCGCAGGCGCGGGTGCTCGCCGAGGACCGCGGCATCAGTTGCGCGGTCGTCGACTACGACGCGCTGCGGGGACTGGACGACCCGTCCGACCGGTTGTTCTAGGAGTCCACGGCGACGACCTGCGCAGGATCACACCCGTGCACGATCCTGGTCGCCGAACTGGCAGGATCTGGGGCCACCACCGCACATGTGCGCGATTGTTGCCGGCGTTGCCGGTCTGCCGCGTTCCGTCCGACCACTGACCTCGGGAGTACGACGATGGCCACGATCTTCCACCTCGCACTGGCGTCCGACTGGGCAGCAGCCGAGGCGTCAGGCGCGTACACGACCTCCACCCTCGGGCGGACGCTGGCCGACGAGGGCTTCATCCACGCCAGCCGGGCCGATCAGTGGACGGCCGTGCGCGAGCGGTTCTACGGCGACGTGAGCGAGCCGCTGGTGCTGCTGCAGATCGACACCGACCTGCTCGACGTGCCGGTGGTCGAGGAACCGGCCGTGCCGGGTGGCGCCGAGACGTTCCCGCACATCTACGGGCGGCTGCCCGCGGCGGCTGTC
>NZ_JBMCZA010000190.1:82607-86070 GCF_048654705.1 Nocardioides sp. CPCC 206348 | reverse complement strand
GCGAGAGCTTCTCCCGGGTCTACTTCCGCGAGATGTTCTTCAACATTGCGCTGCTCTGCATCGTGCTGGTCCTCGGAACGATCGGCGGTCTCGTCGCAGACGGGATCGGCGGGATCGTTGGCGTGGCCCTGGGCGGTGCCATCGCCGTCCTGCTCTACCGCCGCCGCCACTCCGGGCCGGCGGCGGCCTGACCCGCAAGATCAGGCGGCGGGGCCGCCGGCTGCGGGAGGCGCGGTCGGGTCCGTGGCGCCGCCACCCTGCTCACGGGCAATCCACTGCTCGATCGCGTTGATGTCGTCCTTGCTGCGGGTCACGACGGCGAGCAGGTCGTTCATGGTGGCGACCTCCTCGACCTGCTCCTTGATGAACCACTGCATGAACTGCTCGGACGCGTAGTCGCTCTCCTCGCGGGCGATCCGGAGCAGGCCGTAGATCTGCTCGGTCACCTTCTTCTCCTGCTCGAGGGCGAGCTGGATGGGAGCCGTGATGTCGGCGAACTCCGACACCGGGGCCTCGACGCCGGGGATGGCGACGGCCGCATCGGTGTCGAGGAGGTACTGCACCATCATCATCGCGTGCTCGCGCTCCTCGAGCGCCTGGGCGTAGAAGAACGCCGCGAGCTGGGGCATCGTGAGCGAGTCGTAGTACACGGCGCACGAGAGGTACTGGTTGTGCGCGGCGAACTCGTTGCCGATCTGCGTGTTGAGCTGGTCGGTGAATCGAGGGGCAGCCATGGCCCCAACCCTAGCGAAGGGTCACGCGGCCTTCTGCAGGCCCTTCTTGGTGACCTTCTTGCCGTCCGCGCGGACCAGGACGCGCTTCTTGACGGTGTAGCCGGAGGGCAGCGTGCCTTCCTTGAGCATGCGCAGGGGGCAGCGGCCGCACTTCGACTTCGAAACGCAGCACTTCGTCTTGGGGAGCTTGCGGAGCTTCCCCTTCGACTTCTTGTCCTTGCCCATGATCCGAGAATAAGTGATGAGGCTAGGCAGACCTAACCAACGTGGCGGGCGTCACATGTGGCCCGCGTCGCTAGGGTGCGGCCGTGATCGAGATCTGGCTCAACCCGTCCTGCTCGAAGTGCCGCACCGCCGAGAGCGAGCTGCAGTCATCCGGCGTGGAGTACGTCGTGCGCCGCTATCTCGATGACCCGCCGACGGTCGCCGAGCTCGAGGACGTGCTCGCCCGCCTGGGCCTCGAGCCCTGGGACATCGCCCGCACCGCCGACGCGTCCCGGCTCGGGGTGAGCCTGCCGGCCCGGGACGCCGCACACCGCACCGAGTGGCTGGACCTGATGAGCGCCGAACCGAGGTTGCTGCAACGTCCGATCATCACCGCAACCGACGGTACGACGGTCGTGGGCCGCGACCCCGCGTCCGTCGCGAGGGTGATCGACGCGGGCTGAGGCCCACCGACGCTGGAGGGCGTGCCCGGTCGGGCGGCCAGTTCTGCCCCATGGTCCGTTCCGCGAGTGGGACGATGCGGGAAGGATCTGTAGGACAGATCTGCAGGACAAGAGGCCTGACGACAGGATGACGTGGTGGCCGAACGGGTTTGCCGGACATGTGGCACGCCGGAGAACGGCGAGGCCGCGTTCTGCCATGTCTGCGACACGTATCTGGGCTGGAGCGTCACCAGCACGTCCGTGCCGTCGACGGGTGGTGGCGCCGGCGCCCCGCCTCCCCCGCCGCCTCCCCCGCCGGGCATCCGACCGGACACACCGGTGCGGCCGCCCGTCGATGCGCCGCGTCGCGATCGGGTCCTGCCCCCGGCGGCGTCGCTGACGCAGACCGAAGTGGTCGTGTCGCCGGAGGCCCCGGCGACGTTCGAGGTGTCGATCAAGAACGATTCGACGATCGTCGACTCCTACGAGATCCACCTGGCCGATCCGCCGAGCTGGCTCACCCTGGTCCACAGCGAGAGCAACCTGCTTCCGGCCACCGTGCGCACGGTGCTGGTCACGCTGGCCGTCCGACCGGGAGCCACGGCGATCGCGCAGCGGGTGAAGGTGCCGATCGTGATCCGGTCCTCGGTCGAACCGGCCCAGGCAGCGCCGCTCGAGATCGAGGTCGTCGTACCGCGGGCGGGGCCGCAGGCCCTGGCCAGCGCCCACCCCCAGGTGGTCCGCCTGGCCGACGTCGCCGAGGGAACGTTCACGCTGCACCTCGACAACCGGGCGGCCAACTTCGCCCGTCGCTACCACCTGAGCGCCAGCGACCCCGAGGACGTCGTCCGCGTCGGGTTCGTCCCGCCGGCCGTCGACGTCCCGGCAGGCGGGAGCGCCGAGGCGACCGTGCGGTTCACGGCTCCCGCGCCGGCACCGGGCAAGGAGCTCTCCCGGCAACTGACCGTCGCCGCCACCGACCCCGAGGGCGCGGTCTCGGTCGCCGTCACCATCGCCCAGAGCACCGCGGCCCCACCGGACAGCCTCCCGGTCCGGGTCCGGCTCGAACCGGCCGCACCCGCGCTCGTCGACACGGGGACGACTGCGGTCAACGTCGTCCTGGACAACCGCGGCGGCCATGCACTGGTCAAGTTCAACCTCAGCGGGCGGGATCCCGGCGGCAAGGTCCGGTTCCAGTTCGACCACACCCGGGTGGCCGTGCAGGGCGGGACGATGGGCTACGTCCGGGTCGTGCTCGAGACGTCGCTGCCACCGCGAGGGGCCACGGAGTCCCGGCCGTTCTCGGTGACTGCTGTCACCGACGACGGCCACGAGGCCGAGGCCACCGGAACGCTCGAGCTGTCCTCGCGCCCCGACCCCATCACGTCGGCAGCGCTCCACATCCATCCCGAACACCTCGCCACGAAGGGGCGCAAGGGCAGCTACGCGGTCGACGTGGACAACCGGCGCGGTGCCGAGCCCCTTCACGTCCGGCTGAGCGCCGCCGACGAGTACGGCACGGCCCGGCTGGCCTTCCAGCCCGACGTCCTGCTCGTCCCGCCCGGCCAGACGGCCCGTGCAGGTCTCGTGATCGAGCACGCCCGTCCCGCCGGCGGCGCCACCGCGTCGCGCCGACTGCAGGTCCGGGCGACGTCGGTCACCGGAAGCATCGAGGCAGAGGCCACCTTCACCCAGCACTCGGAGAACAACCGGCGCCTCTGGGCGGTCCTCACCGTGCTCCTCGGCGTCTGCCTGCTCCTGCCCGGAATCATCCTGTGGGCGGTGGCGCCCGAGCTCGACAGTGCCACGATCGAGTCCGCGGTGCGTCAGGTCGCCGACGAAGCAAACGCCGGCCAGATGCCCGGTTCCGACGCCGTGAAGACCACCGCCGCGGGCGGCCTGCTGTGCCTGCTCGTCCTCTGCACCGGCCTGATGCTCCTCGGCCTGACCGGAGGCGGACGCCTGGTCCGCGCCGCCGCCATCGTGGCAGCGGTCTGCGGCGTCGGCGTACTGGTCGCCAGCAGCGTCCCGATCGGCCTGCCGTTCGTGGTCGCCGGGTCCGTGGTCGCCTTCGCCGGCGGC
>NZ_JBMCZA010000190.1:79654-82548 GCF_048654705.1 Nocardioides sp. CPCC 206348 | reverse complement strand
CCTCCTCGACCTCCGTTACAGGCCGTTGGCCTTCCGGATCACGTCGACGATGCCGCCCATGATCTCGGTCAGGCCGAAGTCCTTGGGGGTGTAGACCGCTGCGACGCCGAGCTCCTCGAGGCGCTTGCCGTCGGACTCGGGGATGATGCCGCCGACGATCACCGGTACGTCGCCCATGCCCGCGGCCTTGAGGCCGTCGAGCACGGCGGGCACCAGCTCCATGTGCGAGCCGGACAGGATCGACAGGCCGACGCAGTGGACGTCCTCGGAGACGGCGGCTGCCACGATCTGCTCGGGCGTCAGGCGGATGCCCTGGTAGATCACCTCGAAGCCGGCGTCGCGGGCCCGGACGGCGACCTGCTCGGCACCGTTCGAGTGCCCGTCGAGACCGGGCTTGCCGACCAGCAGGCGCAGGCGGCCGCCGAGCTCGTCGCCGGTCGCCTTGACCGCCTCGCGGACGGTGGTCAGCTCGGCACCGGCCTCGGCAACGCCCACGGCTCCGGCAACACCGGTCGGCGCACGGAACTCACCGAACACCTCGCGCAGGGTGCCGGCCCACTCCCCCGTGGTCGCACCGGCGCGGACTGCGCGCAGCGTCACTGCCATCAGGTTCTCGTCGGTCTTGGCGGCCTCGGCCAGGGCCTGCAGGGCAGCGCTGACCTCCGCCTCGTCGCGCTGTTCCTTCCACGCCTTCATCGACGCGAGGGCCGATGCCTCGGCCTGGGGGTCCGCGGCCATGATCGCGTCGTCCAGGTTGGCGGTCAGCGGCGACGCCTCCGTGGTCTCGTACCGGTTGACGCCGACGATGATCTCGTCGCCGGCCTCGATCCGGCCACGCCGTGCGGCGTGCGCGGACACGAGCTCGGACTTCATGTAGCCGGACTCGACGGCAGCGATCGCACCGCCCATCGCCTGGACCCGGTCCATCTCGGCCTTGGCGCCGGCCACCAGCTCGGCGACCTTGGCCTCGATGACGTGGCTGCCGTCGAAGATGTCCTCGTACTCCAGCAGGTCGGACTCGAAGGCCAGCACCTGCTGCAAGCGCAGGGACCACTGCTGGTCCCACGGGCGCGGCAGGCCGAGGGCCTCGTTCCAGGCCGGCAGCTGGAGTGCACGGGCACGGGCGTTCTTGCTCAGCGTGACGCCGAGCATCTCCAGCACGATCCGCTGGACATTGTTCTCGGGCTGTGCCTCGGTCAGGCCGAGGCTGTTGACCTGCACCCCGTAGCGGAACCGGCGCATCTTCGGGTCCTGGACGCCGTACCGCTCACGGGTGATCTCGTCCCACAGCTCGTTGAAGGCGCGCATCTTGCACGTCTCCTCGATGAAGCGGACCCCGGCGTTGACGAAGAAGGAGATCCGGCCGACGACCTTCTCGAAGTCCTCGTCGGACACCTGGCCGGAGGACTTCACCTGGTCGAGCACGGCGATCGCCGTACACATGGCGTAGGCGATCTCCTGCACGGGCGTGGCGCCCGCCTCCTGGAGGTGGTAGCTGCAGACGTTGATCGGGTTCCAGTTCGGGATCTGGTGCACCGTGTAGGCGATCATGTCGGCGATCAACCGCAGGGAGTGCTCGGGCGGGAACACGTAGGTCCCGCGCGAGAGGTACTCCTTGATGATGTCGTTCTGGGTCGTGCCCGCGAGCTGCTTGGCCACCTCGGCGGGGTCCACGCCGGGGTTCTGCTCCTCGGCGGCCACCTGGTACATCGCGAGCATCCACATCGCGACCGCGTTGATCGTCATCGACGTGTTCATCCCCGTGAGCGGGATGTCCTTGAAGAGCTTGCGCATCTCGCCGAGGTGCGGGACGGGCACGCCGACCTTGCCGACCTCGCCGCGCGACATGATCGAGTCGGGGTCGTACCCGGTCTGGGTCGGGAGGTCGAACGCGACCGACAGGCCGGTCTGGCCCTTGGCCAGGTTGCCGCGGTACAGCGCGTTCGACGCCTCCGCCGTCGAGTGGCCGGCGTAGGTCCGCATCACCCACGGGCGATCCTTGGCGTGCGAGGCCTTCTCGGGCGTGGCAGCAGCGTCAGGCATGGAGCTCATGAGCGAAGCGTAAGGCGATTGCTACCGCTAGGTAACGCCTGACCAGTGTGGGGTTGTGCACAACGCCACATCGGAGCGCCGTGCCCGCGCCGCGAGAACCGGCCGGATCAGGCGGGAATCGGCTCTCGTTCGAGCTCGATGACCCGGATCAGGTGGGTCAGGTGCATCATCCGGCGTACGGCGGGACCGGCTCCGCGCAGCACCACGCGGGCGCCGTACCGATGGGACCAGCGGCTGGCGACGGCGAGCATCCTCAGGGCCGTCGCGTCCACGGACCGGACCTGGCTGATGTCGAGGTACACCCGGCTCCCGACGCTGACGTCCACGGACTGGAGGTGGTCGTAGACGGCTGCGCGCACGACTTCGGTGCTGCGCACGTCAAGGTCGCCGGCCAGGACGAGGACGGGACCGTCCACGCCGTGGTCGACGCGGATGTCGACACTCGTTGCCATCTGGTTCTCCGCCATGTTGCCCTCCCGAGATCGGGTCGCCTGCGCTTCCCTGTCACCTACCTTGACGCTCCAGTACCCGATTCGGTTGCACTGAGTCCCCGAAAGTTTCGGTGCGTGTCGGGACTAGGCTTGTCGACCATGGTCAATCTCACGCGCATCTACACCCGTACCGGCGACGCCGGGGAGACCCGTCTCGGGGACATGAGCGTGACCACGAAGACCGACCTGCGCCTCACGGCGTACGCCGATGTCGACGAGGCCAATGCCCAGATCGGGGTCGCCATCGCGACCGGCGGGCTCGAGGACGAGGTCGTCACGCTGCTCACCCGCGTCCAGAACGACCTGTTCGACGTGGGCGCCGACCTGTGCACGCCCGTCGTGGCCGACCCC
>NZ_JBMCZA010000190.1:77935-79644 GCF_048654705.1 Nocardioides sp. CPCC 206348 | reverse complement strand
TGACCACGAAGACCGATCTGCGGCTCACCGCGTACGCCGACGTCGACGAGGCGAACGCCCAGATCGGCGTCGCGATCGCGACCGGCGGGCTCGAGGACGACGTCGTCACCCTGCTCACCCGCGTCCAGAACGACCTCTTCGACGTCGGCGCAGACCTGTGCACACCCGTGGTCGCTGACCCGGAGTACCCGCCCCTGCGGATCGAGCAGGAGTACGTCGACCGCCTCGAGGGCTGGTGCGACCACTACAACGACCAGCTGCCCAACCTGCGGTCCTTCATCCTCAACGGCGGTACGCCGGGCGCGGCTCACCTGCACGTCGCCCGCACGGTCATCCGGCGGGCCGAGCGGGGCGCCTGGGCGGCGTACGAGGTCCACGGCGAGGTGATGAACAAGCTGGCGATCACCTACCTCAACCGCCTGTCCGACCTCGTGTTCATCCTCGCCCGCTACGCGAACCGCGCCGACGGCGACGTGCTGTGGGTGCCCGGGGGCGAGCGCGGCGAGTAGCCGCCTGTGCAGGGAATCCGCGCCTGTCCCTGACGCGTGGAACGATGGAGGGCCGTGAACGTCCTCGCGCAGCTCTCCGACGCCTTCCTGGCTCGTCACTTCGATGCCGGGACGCTGCAGCGCGCCCGGGAGGTCGTCGCCGCCGGATTCGTACGCCGCCCGGAGATCGGGCTGTTGTCGGCAGGATCGGTCACCGCGACCGCCGAGGTCCAGGGCTCGCGGGTGGTCCCCTACCAGGTCCAGCTGCACGCCGAGGCGCCCTCGGACACCTACGCCGGGTGGCTCTTCACGGTGTGCACCTGCCCGGTCCAGGCACCCTGCAAGCACGGCGCGGCCCTCGCGCTGACCCTGCGCCAGACCTTCACCCAGCCGGCCGGCGAGGCCGCGTGGCGCCGCTCGCTGGAGCGGCTGGTGTCCGAGCTCGACCGCCAGCAGCCGCGCCCCCACGACGAGGTGCCCCTCGCCCTGGAGATCAGCCTCGAGGAGCCCCGCAGCCACTACCGCTCGGTGGGACCGACCTTGCGGGTGCGGCCGATGCGGCAGGGCAAGAACAAGCCGTGGATCAAGACCGGTGCCGACTGGAGCGACGTCGGTCTCGGCGGGGTCGCGCAGGGCTTCCCGAAGGAACAGGCCGACGCCATCTCCGCGCTGCACGCGCTCTGGGCCGGCCACCGGGCCTACTACTACGCCGGCGTCGCCCCCTCGCTCGACGAGTTCGGCGAGAACGTCGTCCGGGCGCTGCGCAACGCCCGCGACGCCGGTGTCACCCTGATCGCCGCCCACCCGTTGCGCGACGTCGTGATCGCCGACGAGCCAGCGGAGGTGGTCGCGGAGCTGACCGACGTGCAGGGCGGGACCTCACTGCGCGCCGCGGTCACCCTGGGCGAGCAGACCTGGCGCGGCGAGTCCGTCATCGCCATCGGCAATCCGGCTTCCGTGGTGGGTCTGAACGACGCCGGGACCCTGGTCATCGCGGCGACGACCTCGCCCGTGCCTGCGGCGCTGCGCCACCTGCTCGACGGTCCGCCGATCGTCGTACCGCCGTCCGACCTGGCGGACTTCCGCGACTCCCTGCCCGGGCTGATGCGGCACCTGCCGGTCCGCGCGGAAGCGGCCTCGGTCGACCTGCCCGAGCCGCTGCGGCCCGTCCTGGTCCTGACCGTCACCTGGCACACGGCGACCAAGGCCGGCCTGGCCTGG
>NZ_JBMCZA010000190.1:74267-77870 GCF_048654705.1 Nocardioides sp. CPCC 206348 | reverse complement strand
CCCCGGGACCTGCTGGCGCGGACCTCGGCCACCGACGGCGAAGCGCTCGCACTGGCCATCCATGAGCTCCCCCACCTCCGCACGATCGACGGCGTCGAGGTGGTCGAGGAGGAGCGACCCGACTTCCGCGAGGCCGACATCGCCCCGGACATCCAGTTCACGCTCGCCGAGCCCGAGCCGGACGCCGCGGTGACCGACTGGTTCGACCTCGCCGTCACGGTCAGCGTCGACGGCGAGCCGATCCCGCTGCCCGACGTGCTGGCCGCCCTCACCCTCGGGCAGGAATTCCTGGTCCTGCCCAGCGGGCTCTACGTCACCGCGGACCGGCCGGAGTTCGACCGACTGCGCGAGGTCGTCGAGGCGGCGGCCGAGCTCCGCGAGCGCGACGGCAACCACATCGGCATCGGCCACCACGACCTCGGTCTGTGGGCCCAGCTCGCGGAGGCCGGGATCGTCGACAGCCAGGTCGCGGCGTGGGTGGAACGGGCCCAGGCGCTCCGCGACCTGACCGACATCCCCCAGCCCGAACCACGCGGCCTGGTCACCGACCTCCGCAGCTACCAGCGCGAGGGCTTCTGGTGGCTGGCGTTCCTGTGGCAGCACGGCCTCGGCGGCATCCTCGCCGACGACATGGGCCTCGGGAAGACGCTCCAGGTCCTGGCCCTGATCACCCACGCCCGCGCCGAGCGGCCCGAGGAGGGACCCTTCCTCGTCGTCGCTCCGACGAGCGTCGTCACGGCGTGGGCCAGCGAGGTCGCCCGGCACGCGCCCGGCCTGCGCGTCGGCGTGGTCGGTCGTCGTACCGATGACATCGCGGCGATCGCCCGCGACAACGACATCGTGGTGACGACGTACACGCTGCTGCGCCTGGGGCACACCCACTACAGCGACGTGGCCTGGTCCGGCCTGGTCCTCGACGAGGCGCAGCAGGTGAAGAACCACCAGAGCAAGACCTACTCCGCGGTGCGCACGATCGACGCGCCCTTCAAGCTGGCCGTGACAGGCACACCGTTCGAGAACCGCCTGATGGAGCTGTGGTCGTTGCTGTCGATCACCGTGCCCGGGCTCTACCCGTGGCCGCGCCAGTTCGCCGACCGCGTCGCCCGGCCGGTCGAGAAGAACGGTGACAAGGCCGTCCTCGACCGGTTCCGCGCGCGGATCAAGCCCTTCCTGCTGCGGCGGACCAAGGAGCTGGTGGCGGCCGACCTGCCGCCGAAGCAGGAGCAGGTCCTCGCCGTCGACCTCGAGGCGAAGCACCGCAAGATCTACGACACGCACCTGGCCCGCGAGCGGCAGCGCATCCTCGGCCTCGTCGACGACTTCGACCGGAACCGGGTGGCGATCTTCAGCGCGCTGACCACCCTGCGCCAACTGGCGCTCGACCCGGCCCTGGTCGACGTCGAGCACGAGAAGGTCGGCTCCGCGAAGCTCGACGTCCTCGTGGACCACCTGCTCGAGCTCACCGCCGAAGGCCACCGGGCGCTGGTCTTCAGCCAGTTCACGTCGTTCCTCACCCGGGTGCGGTCACGACTCGACGACGCCGGGATCGCCGCGACCTACCTCGACGGCCGGACCCGCGACCGCGGCGCCGTCATCGAGGACTTCCGCTCGGGCGCAGCACCCGTCTTCCTGATCTCCCTCAAGGCCGGCGGCGTCGGCCTCACCCTCACCGAGGCCGACTACGTGTTCGTGCTCGACCCGTGGTGGAACCCCGCCGCCGAGGCCCAGGCCGTCGACCGCGCACACAGGATCGGGCAGACCCGCCACGTCCACGTCTACCGGCTGGTCGCCAACGACACCATCGAGGAGAAGGTGATGGAGCTGAAGGCCCGCAAGGCCGAGCTCTTCGCCCAGGTCATCGACGGCGACGGCGCGATGAGCACCTCGATCGGGGCCGACGACATCCGGGGACTCTTCGAGTAGTCCTACCGCCGGTTCCAGTCGGTCCCGGGCGGCATCGCCTCGAGCCACGCCTGGAAGCCGGTGAGCGACGAGATGCTCATCGCCAGCTCGACCAGGCCGTCGGAGGACTGACAGCCGATCACGAGGTGATCGGGGTACAGCGAGGCCTGCTCGGCGCCGAGCGGCGTGCGCTGGCCGTCGTACGACAGGTCGTCACGGTTCCAGGACCGCTTCGGGCGCGGGGAGAGCGTGAAGACACGGAACCACTCGAGGGTCTCGCCGGAATAGCGGCCCAGGCCCAGCACCCAGCCCCGCTCGGGGACATCGGTGCGGTACCGGTGGCTCAGCTCGAAGGTGCCGCCGTGACGGGAAAGAAGACGGCGCCGGACGATGAGTCCGGCGCCGTACAGCACGCACAGGAGCAGCAGACCACCCGAGATGTCGAGGAGCAGCTCCCACCAAGCCATCTGCGTACTACGAAACCTTCTCTGCAGCGCGAATACGCGCCTCGGCGTGGCGCACCCGCTGCTCGGCCTCATTGTTCGAGTTGAGCAGGCGCTGGGCCTCCTCGAGCTCGATCCGGGCCTGGTCCAGGTGGATCTCCTCGGCCCGCTCGACCCGCTCGGCGAGGATCGAGACGCGGTCGTTGGCGACCGAGAGGAACCCGCCGTCAACAGCAACGACCAGCAGGTCGTCGCTGTTGGCGATCTGGATCTCGACCACCGAAGCCGACAACAGCGACAGCGTGGGCGCGTGGCCACGCAGCACACCGATGTCACCCTCGAGCGTGCGCGCGATGATCATCGACGCCTCGCCGGACCACACGGTCCGGTCAGCGGCGACGAGCTCGACGTGCAGGTGCTCGACTGTGGACTCCGCCATGATCAGAGGCTCTTCTGGATCTCGGCCCAGTTGCGCTCGACGTCGTCCAGACCGCCGCACATGAAGAAGGCCTGCTCGGCAACGTGGTCGTAGTCGCCGTCAGCGATCTTGTTGAACGCGTCGATGGTGTCGCCGATCGTCACGGTCGAACCCTCGATGCCGGTGAACTGCTTGGCAACGTAGGTGTTCTGCGACAGGAAGCGCTGGATACGACGGGCGCGGGACACGATGACCCGGTCCTCCTCGGACAGCTCGTCCACACCGAGGATGGCGATGATGTCCTGGAGCTCCTTGTTGCGCTGCAGGATCTGCTTGATGCGGATCGCGCAGTCGTAGTGCGCCTGACCGATGTACTGCGGGTCGAGGATCCGCGAGGTCGAGGTCAGCGGGTCGACGGCCGGGTAGATGCCCTGCGACGCGATGTCACGGGACAGCTCGGTCGTCGCGTCGAGGTGCGCGAACGTCGCGGCCGGCGCGGGGTCGGTGTAGTCGTCCGCGGGGACGTAGATCGCCTGCATCGAGGTGATCGAGTGGCCACGCGTCGAGGTGATCCGCTCCTGGAGCGTGCCCATCTCGTCGGCGAGGTTCGGCTGGTAACCCACTGCGGACGGCATCCGGCCGAGCAGCGTGGAGACCTCGGAACCGGCCTGCGTGAACCGGAAGATGTTGTCGATGAAGAGCAGCACGTCCTGCTTCTGCACGTCGCGGAAGTACTCCGCCATCGTCAGGGCCGACAGCGCGACGCGAAGACGCGTGCCCGGCGGCTCGTCCATCTGGCCGAAGACCAGGGCGACCTTGTCGAAGACGCCGGCCTCCTGC
>NZ_JBMCZA010000190.1:66817-74257 GCF_048654705.1 Nocardioides sp. CPCC 206348 | reverse complement strand
ACGGTCTTGCCGACACCGGCACCACCGAACAGGCCGATCTTGCCGCCGGTGACGTACGGGGCGAGCAGGTCGATGACCTTGATGCCCGTCTCGAACATCTGCGTCTTCGACTCGAGCTGGTCGAAGGCGGGAGCCTTGCGGTGAATTCCCCAGCGCTCGCCGACCTCGACGGTCTCGCCCTCTTCGAGGTTGAGGATGTCGCCGGTCGTGTTGAACACGCGACCCAGCGTCACGTCGCCGACGGGGACGGTGATCGGGCCACCGGTGTCGGTCACGCTCTGGCCGCGGACCAGGCCGTCGGTCGGCTTGAGCGAGACGGCGCGGACCATGCCGTCGCCGATGTGCATGGACACCTCGAGGGGCAGCACCGAGGTGGCGCCGTCGAGCGTGACGGACACCTCGAGCTTGTTGTAGATCTCGGGCATGTTGTCGACGGGGAACTCGGCGTCGACAACCGGGCCGATGACCCGTGCGATCCGACCCACCGAGGCCGCACCGCTGGCGGTGGTCTCTTCAACCGTTGCAGTCATGTCTTACTCCGTTGATCCGAAAAGATGTTTTGGTCTGGTGGGGGTCAGTCGTTGGCAGCCTGAGCGTCGGCGAGCGCGTTCACGCCACCAACGATCTCGCTGATCTCCTGGGTGATGCCGGCCTGGCGCGCCTGGTTGGCGATCCGGGTGAACTTCTTGATGAGCTCTTCGGCATTGTCCGTCGCCGACTTCATTGCCTTCTGACGGGCAGCGAGCTCGGAGGCCGCGGACTGGAGCAGGCTGTAGAAGATCCGGCTCTGGACGTACTGCGGAAGCAGCCCGTCCAGGACCTGCGCAGCGGACGGCTCGAACTCGTAGAGCGGGAGCAGTTCGTCGGCTTCCGGAGCGTCCGTGCCTTCGATGACCTCCAGGGGCAGCAGCCGTACGGCCGTCGGCTCCTGGGTGAGCATCGAGCGGAACCGGGTGTAGACGACGTGGACCTCGTCCACGTCACCGTCCTCGCCCTGCTCCTTGAGGAACGCCGTGATCAGCGCACTGCCGATCTCGGCGGCCTTGTCGTAGGTGGGCTGGTCGGAGAAACCGGTCCAGGACTCCACGAACGCGCGGCTGCGGAACTTGAAGTACGCCTCCGCCTTGCGACCGGCAAGGAAGTAGTCGATCTCCTTGCCCTCGGCACGGAGCCGCTCGCTGAGCCGCTCCGACTCCTTGAGCACGCTCGAGGAGTAGGCACCGGCCAGGCCGCGGTCGCTCGTGATGATGAGCACCGCAGCCCGCTTGGGGTTCTCCTGCTCGCGCGTCAGCGGGTGGTCGACGTTCGAGAACGTCGCCACCGCCGACACGGCGCGGGTCAGCTCACGGGCGTACGGCGCTGCCGCCGCGGCCTTCTGCTGCGCCTTGATGATCCGGGACGCAGCAATGAGCTCCATGGCGCGCGTGATCTTCTTCATCGACTCGGTCGACTTGATCCGCGCGCGGTACTCACGCAGCGATACGGCCATGTGTCAGCCCCGCTTCTGCTTGACGATCTTTTCCTGCTCGAGCTCGTCGTCGGCCAGGGCGCCAGCCTCGGGCTCGTGCCCGACCTTGATGGAGCCACCGTCAGAGGTCTCGAACTGGTCGAGGAAGGAGTCGTACGCCGCAACGACGCCGCCCTCGTCCTCGAACTTCTGCGACTCGCGGATCGCCGAGAGCAGGCCCTCGTGCGAACGACGCAGGTAGTCGATGAACTCGCGCTCGAAGCGGAGGACGTCACCGGTGGGGACCTTGTCCAGGCGACCCGAGGTGCCGAGCCACAGCGAGACGGTCATCTCCTCGAGCGGGTACGGCGAGTACGCCGGCTGCTTGAGGAGCGCCATCAGGCGCTGGCCACGGGCCAGCTGCTGCTTCGAGGCCGCGTCGAGGTCCGAGGCGAACATCGCGAACGCCTCCATGGCGCGGAACTGCGCCAGGTCGACCTTGAGCGAACCGGTGACAGCCTTCATCGCCTTGGTCATCGCCGCGCCACCCACTCGGGAGACGGAGATACCGACGTCGATGGCCGGGCGCTGGTTGGCCGCGAACAGGTCCGACTGCAAGAAGATCTGGCCGTCGGTGATCGAGATGACGTTGGTCGGGATGAACGCCGAGACGTCGTTGGCCTTGGTCTCGATGATCGGCAGGCCGGTCATCGAGCCCGCGCCGAGCTCGTCGGACAGCTTCGCGCAACGCTCGAGCAGGCGGGAGTGCAGGTAGAAGACGTCACCCGGGTACGCCTCGCGGCCCGGCGGGCGGCGCAGCAGCAGCGACACGGCGCGGTAGGCCTCGGCCTGCTTGGTGAGGTCATCGAACACGATGAGGACGTGCTTGCCGTCGTACATCCACTCCTGGCCGATGGCCGAGCCGGTGTACGGGGCGAGGTACTTGAAGCCCGCGCTGTCGGAGGCCGGGGACGCCACGATCGTGGTGTACTCCAGCGCGCCGGCCTCTTCGAGGGCGCCACGCACGGCGGCGATGGTCGAGCCCTTCTGGCCGATGGCGACGTAGATGCAGCGAACCTGCTTCGACGGGTCGCCGGTCTCCCAGTTCTGCTTCTGGTTGATGATCGTGTCGATCGCGATCGTGGTCTTGCCGGTCGCGCGGTCACCGATGATCAGCTGGCGCTGGCCACGGCCGATCGGGGTCATCGAGTCGATCGCCTTGATGCCGGTGGCGAGCGGCTCGTGGACCGACTTGCGGGCCATGACGCCGGGGGCCTGGAGCTCGAGGGCACGACGCTTGGTGGTCGCGATCTCGCCGAGGCCGTCGATCGGGGTGCCGAGCGGGTCGACGACGCGGCCGAGGTAGTTGTCGCCGACGGGGACCGAGAGGACCTCGCCCGTACGACGGACCGGCTGGCCCTCTTCGATCTTGTCGAAGTCACCGAGGATGACGACACCGATCTCGCGCTCTTCGAGGTTCAGGGCGAGGCCGAGGGTGCCGTCCGCGAACTCCAGGAGCTCGTTGGCCATGGCCGAGGGAAGCCCGGCCACGCGTGCGATGCCGTCACCGGCGGAGGCGACGGTGCCGACCTCTTCCTTGCTGGCGGCCGCGGGCTTGTAGTCCGCGACGTACTTCGCGAGGGCGTCGCGGATCTCGTCCGGACGGATGGAGAGTTCCGTCATCTCAGGTGCCTTCTCTCTTCTGGCTGCTGTGAAGTCTGGTGGTGATGTGTGGTCTGCGTGTTGCCGTGGTGGAGCGGTGGTTCAGCCGGCGATCTTGCGGCGGGCGTCATCGAGGCGGGAGGAAACCGTCCCGTCGATCACGTCGTCGCCGATCTCGACCCGGACACCGCCGACGACCTCGGGGTCGACCACGATGTTGAGGTGCACGGTGCGGCCGTACTGGCGCGACAGTGCGGTGGCGAGGCGGGCCTCGTCCTGGGCGGACAGGGCACGCGCAACACGAACGGTCGCCACACCCTGGCCATGGACGTCGGCCGCGGTCTTCTCGTAGTCCTCGAGAGCCAGGCCCACGTTGCGGTACGAGCCCGACAGCGCCTGGCGGACCAGCTGCACCGTCGCGGGGAGCGTCTTGCCGCCGATCAGCGACTCGACGAGGCCGGCACGGTCCGCGACGGACCGGACCCGGTCCGACAGCGCGTCGCGCAGGGCGGGGTTGCCGTTGACCAGCTGCCGCACGGCGAACAGCTCGTCGACGAGCTTCGCGCCCTGGGCACCGGTCGAGCGGACCGACGCGATGACGCCGACCTGCTCGAGGGCATCGGCCAGGTCACGCGCCTTGGTCCAGCGACGGCCCACGGCCGTCACGACCAGGCCGAGCGCGGCTGCGTCGACCTTGCCGGAGAACAGGCTGTCGACCAGACCGACACGGGCCGCGGGTTCGACCGACTGGTCGGTGGCGAACCGGCGAAGCGAGCCCTCGGTGCGGAACGCCGTGGCCGCAGCGAACAGGTCGCCGGCCACCTGCGCGGCCGACGCCTCGGACACCGCACCGAGCTGGTCGGTGACGGCGGCCATCGCCTCTGCGGACGCTCCACGGAAGGACACCATCAGTTGTCGTCCTTCTTCCGGGTCCCCGCCTTGGTGAAGCCGGCAGCGATCGCCTCTTCCTCCGTGCGGAACCAGTACTCCGCGTCGGTACCGTCGTACCAGCGGCCACCGGGGAGGTGGTACAGCATCGAGCCGGCGTTGCCCTTGACGACGTAGCCCTCGGGCTGGCTGCCGTCGGCCGGAGCCTTGACCGCACCCGGGAACGACCGCTCCTCGGCCTCGTCGGACAGCAGCGGCTGCTCGACGTCGGCGAAGCCGACCGGTGCCTCGGGCTCGGCGGCGGCCGGAGCAGCGGACTTGGCAGCCGGAGCTGCCTTGGTCACGGCAGCGACCGGGTCAGCCGTCTCGAGCTCGGCGAGGAAGCGCTCGATGACGCGGGACTGACGCTCGTCGTCCTCCAGCGACTCACCGACGATGCGTCCGGCGAGGCCGGTCGCGAGGGTGCCGACCTCGGCACGGAGCGAGGTGACCGCCTGCTGGCGCTCGGCCTCGATCTGCGCCTTGCCGTGGTCGAGGATGCGGGTCGACTCGGCCTGGGCCTGGTCGCGCATCTCGGACACGATCTGGGCACCCTGCTCGCGAGCTTCCTCGCGGATGCGGGCTGCCTCGTGACGGGCGTCCGCCAGCTGCTTCTCGAGCTCGGCGAGCTTGGCGTCCGCCTCGGCCTGCTTGCTCGCAGCTGCTTCGATGCCGCCCTCGATCGCCTGGGTGCGTTCGGCGAACGTCTTCTCGAAGTTCGGGACGACGAACTTCTTGATGGCAAAGAAGAGGATCGCGAACACCACGAGGGCGAGGACGATCTCAATCGGCTCGGGGATGAGCGGATTGTGTGCCTCCTCCTCACCCGTGGAGGCGAGGATCAACAGTGACTTCATGGACCTGACCTTGTCGATCGAGTAAAGGGCGGACGCCGTCTACCGGCGGATTACTTGCCGGTGAGGACGAAGGCGAGCGCGATGCCGATGATCGCCAGCGCCTCAGCGAGGGCGAAGCCGAGGATCGCGATCGACTGCAGGCGGCTCTGGGCCTCCGGCTGACGCGCAACACCGTTGATGTACGCGGCGAAGATGAGACCGATGGCGATACCCGGGCCGATGGCCGCGAGGCCATAGCCGATCATGTTGAGCGAGCCGCCCATGTCGCCGGTGATAGCCAGTGAGTTCACGGCCTTGTTCCTTTCGGTTGTTTCCTTTTGCGGGAAAACTGTGGGTGGGGAGTTGAGTCTGGGGTGAAGCAGGGGTGCGGTCCGGAGACCGCCGTACAGGTCAGTGCTCGTCTGCGAGCGCGCCCTGGATGTACATGGCGTTCAGCAGGGTGAAGACGTACGCCTGCAGGAACTGGACCAGCATCTCCAGGAAGCTCACGAGGATCGCGAGCACCCAGGCCAGCGGGCCTGCGACGTACCCGATCCCGCCGACGTCCTGGATCAGGTAGAGGCCACCGGTCGAGAACAGCACCAGCAGGATGTGCCCCGCGAACATGTTGCAGAACAGACGCAGGGCCAGCGTGACCGGGCGAACCAGGATGTTGGAGAAGAACTCCAGCGGGACCAGGAGCGGGTACATCAACGGGCTGACACCGGACGGAACGCACTGGAGCTTGAGGTAGCCCAGCAGGCCGTGCTTGTGGATGCCGACCGCGTTGTAGACCAGCCAGGACATGCCGGCCAGGGCGTAGGCCATGCCTGCCCGGCTGAACGTCGGGAACTGGATGAACGGGATGCTCGCGAAGAGGTTGTTCACCAGGATGAAGAAGAAGACCGTGACGAGGTACGGCACGAACTTCTGGAAGTCGTGGCCGCCGATGATGTCGCGGGCCACGCTGTTGCGGACGAAGCCGTACGCGCCCTCGCCGGCGAACTGCAGCCGGCCGGGAACCATCGCGCGCTTGCGGGCGGCGAGGTAGAGGAACGCAAAGACCACGATGCCCGCAAGGAAGAGCTGGACCATCGGCTTGGTTACTTCGGTGCCGAAGATGCCGGGCAGTTCAAAAGTGTGCGGGCCCGGGGCCGGGAACGGCTCTGCCGTGACGGTGGCGCTGGCTGTGATGTTCACCAGGTCTCCTTATTCCGTGTCCTGCGGATCGTGCACGTCATGGGCGTTGTTCTCGGGCTGTTCGGGCCGGAAGCGGGCGAAGGTCATGTAGATCCCCAACGCCGCGCCCACCAGGATGCCGACGGCCACCAGGTATCGAGTGCCGAGCCAGTGGTCCGCTAGGCCCCCCAGCACTCCGTAGAAAGCGACCCCGGCCACGATGTAGCCGAACGCATGCCACGGATCGCCCTTGGGCTTCTCCTCGGGCTGACTCATTGCGCCCCGGACAATAGCAGTCGCGTGAGGTCATCGCGCACCGCCCTCGGACGGGGTCTGGAACGCCGGGATGCGCGCCGTCGTCGCGAGGCGGATCTGGGCGGCCATCCACACGAAGGCACCCACGATGATCGCGCCACCGAGCCAGTTGCGGCTCAGTTCGTCGTCGAGCAGTCCGGCACTGCTGACGACCACGAAGGCCAGCGCCATGGCCGCCACCTGGAAGGTGTACGTCAGCAGCGCGAACAGCAGGGACGCGGCCGGCATCAGCCGGGCCACGGCGTCCACGGTGAAGGCTCCGAAGGCAAAGACCCCGACCGCGATGAGCGTGCCGACGACCGCGCCCCACGCAGCAGGCGAGCCCGAGACCAGCGCGCCGACCGCCACGAGGACCGCTCCGGCGGCGAGGGCCGCGAAGGCCGCACGCATCAGCACGGAGGGTGCCCGGGTCTCGGTCGTCATCATCGGCGGCCGTTTCTAGTCGCTGTTCCAACGGGCCCGAAGGGGAGCTCTTCGGGAGTTCGTGAAAGTTATCACAAAGTCCCGGCAGGGTCCGAACCGGCCCCCGGATCGAGCCCCTGCTCCAGGTTGTCCGGACCCTCGAGAGCCGCCTCGATGACGTCCTCGAGGGCCTGGTTGTGCACCAGGGGCAGCGCGAAGGTGAGGGCCACCGTGACGACGAGGCCCACCGCGAGGCCGATCCACACCACGGCGCCGGTGAACACGCTCGCCACGACCACACCGAACGCGATCAGCCCCGCCCACAGCCACATGATGATCACGGCCCGGCGCTGGGAGTGGCCGATCTCGAGCAACCGGTGGTGCAGGTGCTGCTTGTCGGGAGCGAAGGGCGAACGTCCGGCCCGCGTTCGTCGTACGACGGCCATGACCAGGTCGCCCAGGGGCACGATCAGGATCAGGATCGGCAGGGCCACGGGCAGCAGGACCGGCAGCAGGCTCGAGCGGGCCCCGTCGGCGCCCTGGGTGAGGTCGCCCGGCGCGAACTGGGTGGTGACCGTGATGGCGGTGGCGGACAGGACCAGGCCGATCAGCATCGACCCGCTGTCGCCCATGAAGAGCCGCGCCGGATGGAAGTTGTGGATCAGGAAGCCG
>NZ_JBMCZA010000190.1:63583-66783 GCF_048654705.1 Nocardioides sp. CPCC 206348 | reverse complement strand
GACAGCGAGTAGCAGAACAGGAAGAACGCGGAGGCGCTGATCCCGATGACGCCCGCGGCGAGGCCGTCGAGGCCGTCGATGAAGTTCACGGCGTTGACCGTCGCGACCACCGCGAAGGCCGTCAGCAGGGCGCCCTGTGCGGTGTCGAGCGCGAAGACCTCGCCGGTCGACTGGTAGAAGTAGCGGAACTGGATGCCGGAGTAGACCAGCACCCCGACCGCGAGCACCTGTCCCCCGAACTTCGTCAGGGCGTCGAGGTCGAAGATGTCGTCGACGACGCCCACCGCGCAGACCAGCGCACCGGCGATCAGGACCGCGAGGGCGTCCTCGAAGACGAACGGGTTCTCCTTGCCGAGGAACGGGAGCTCCCGGGCCACGAAGTACGCCGCGAACAGTCCCCCGAGCATCGCCAGCCCGCCGAGGTACGGCGTCGGGTCGGCGTGCACGTCGCGGTCGCGCACCTTCGCGACCGCACCGGTACGTACCGCGATCTCCCGGGCGACGACGGTCAACAGGTAGGTGACCGTGGCGGCGACCAGGAAGACGACGAGGTACTCACGCATCGGTCGGCTCGGCCTCCGTCGGTTCAGGGAGGCCGGTGTCGACGGTCAGGTCCAGGTCGGCGAGGGCGGCATCGATGTCCGCTATCGCGATGGCGCCGTCGCGCAGCAGGCGCGGGCGGTCGCCTGTCGCATCGATGATCGTCGAAGCGACCCCGCCGGGCGATGCACCGGCATCGACGATCACGGCGACCGACTCACCCAGCATCTCCGCGGCGCTGTCGGCGTCGAGCGCCGCCTCCTGTCCCGACAGGTTGGCCGAGCTGACGGCCAGCGGTCCGGTGCGGTCCAGCAGGGCGCGGGTGAGCTCGTGGTCGGGCATCCGGATCGCGACGGTGCCGCGGGTCTCGCCGAGGTCCCACTGCAGCGAGGGCTGCTGGTGGCACACGATGGTCAGCGCGCCCGGCCAGAACTTCTCCACGAGCACGCCGACGTAGTCCGGAACCCGGGTCGCGAGCGCCTCGAGGGTGCCCTTGGTGCCGACGAGCACCGGTGGGGGCATCTCGCGGCCCCGGCCCTTGGCGGCCAGCAGGCGCGCCACGGCTTCGGGGTCGAACGCGTCGGCACCGACGCCGTAGACGGTGTCGGTCGGGATCACGACGAGGCGACCACGGCGGACGGCTCGGCTCGCGGCATCCATCGCCGCTTCGCGTTCCTCGTCGGTCTGGGTCGGCAACCGCTCGGCACTCACGGCGCCCATCCTCGCACCGCCGCATGAAGAATCGGCACCGGCATCACCGTGGACTCATCGTGGTCGGCGTGCCGTGAGGTACCGCGGGCGCCCGGCGAGGTCGCGATGGTCGCGTACTTCCTCCCAGCGACCGCTGCGACTGAACACCGCCGGAGCGGACTCCCCCTGGGCGTCGGCGTGCTCGATGCCGATCACGCCACCAGCGCGGAGCAGTACGACGCCGCGCTGCTCCAGGACACGGATGGCGTCGAGTCCGTCGTCACCGGAGAACAGGGCCAGGTGCGGATCGTGGTCGCGGGCCTCGACGGCCACCGACTCCCACGCCTCGAGCGGGACGTACGGCGGGTTGCTGACCAGGACGTCGACCTGACCGGCGAGGTCGTCGAACGCAGTCGCCAGGTCGCCCTGGCGCAGGTCGACTCCCGTGTCGGCAAGGTTCTGCTCGGCCCACGCATGCGCCGGCGGGTCGAGCTCGACCGCATGGACCTGCGCCTCGGGCACCTCGTCGGCGATGCTGCGGGCGATCACGCCCGACCCGGTGCACAGGTCGACCACCACCGGGACCCGTCCGTCCGCGAGCACCGCGCAGGCCTGGTCGATCGCCCAGCCGGCGAGCAGCTCGGTCTCGGGTCGGGGTACGAAGACACCCGGTCCCACGGCGACCGAGACGTGGCGGAACCAGGCCCGTCCGACCAGGTGCTGGAGCGGCTCGCGCTGCGCGCGACGGGTGATCAGGGCGTCGTACTCCAGGGCAGCGGCAGGGGCGACCTCGTCGATGAGGGGCAGCTGCGAGCGGCGGGTGCCGAGGACGTGCGCGAGCAACTCAGCGGCGTCGTACTCGGGGCTGGCGACGCCAGCGGACTGGAGACGGGCGCTCGCCTCGGCGGTGAGCGCGCGGGCCGACACCATCACTCCTCCAGCGCAGCGAGACGGGCAGCCAGGTCCGCCTCGACGCACGAGTCGAGCAGCGGCTGCAGGTCGCCGTTGAGCACCTGGTCGAGGTTGTAGGCCTTGTAGCCGGTGCGGTGGTCGGAGATCCGGTTCTCCGGATAGTTGTAGGTGCGGATCCGCTCGGAGCGGTCGACGGTGCGGACCTGGCTGCGGCGGGCATCGCTCGCCTCCGCGTCGGCGGCATCCTGGGCGGCCTGGAGGAGCCGGGCGCGGAGGATGCGCATCGCGGACTCCTTGTTCTGCAACTGTGACTTCTCGTTCTGGCAGCTCGCGACGATCCCGGTCGGGACGTGGGTGATCCGGACGGCCGAATCGGTGGTGTTGACGCTCTGGCCGCCAGGACCGGAGGACCGGTAGACGTCGATGCGCAGGTCGTTGTCGTTGATCTCCACGTCGACCTGCTCGGCCTCGGGCATGACGAGCACGCCGGCCGCGGAGGTGTGGATCCGGCCCTGGGACTCGGTGACCGGCACCCGCTGGACGCGGTGCACGCCGCCCTCGAATTTGAGCAGGGCGTACGGCGCCTGGCCGGGCTCGACCGCACCGGGCGCCTTCACGGCCACCGTCACGGACTTGTAGCCGCCGAGGTCGGACTCGGTGGCGTCGAGGACCTCCATCTTCCAGCCACGCTGCTCGGCGTAGCGGCTGTACATCCGGAACAGGTCCGCGGCGAACAGCGCGCTCTCCTCGCCGCCCTCCCCCGACTTCACCTCGAGCAGGGCGTCGTTGTCGTCGGTGGGATCGCGCGGCACGAGCAGGCGGCGCAGCCGTTCCGCCGCCACCTCACGCTGCTCCAGCAGGGACTCGGCCTCCTCGGCGAAGGCCGGGTCGTCAGCCCCGAGCTCGCGTGCGGCCTCCGCGTCCTCGCCGTACTGCTGCCACTCGCGCCAGGTCGCGATGATCGCGTTCAGCTCGGAGTAACGGCGGTTGACGGTCCGCGCCAGTCGCGCGTCGGCGTGCGTCTCGGGCTGGCCCAGCTGCTCCTCGAGAGCGGCGTG
>NZ_JBMCZA010000190.1:63047-63530 GCF_048654705.1 Nocardioides sp. CPCC 206348 | reverse complement strand
AAATGACGAACGCCGGTCCCACCCGTGAAGGGCAGAACCGGCGCTCGGAGGTCGCTACTTGGAGGCGTCGGCCTCGGCGGCAGGAGCCTTCTTGGCGTAGCGGGCCTCGAACCGGGCAACGCGGCCACCGGTGTCGAGGATCTTCTGCTTGCCGGTGTAGAACGGGTGGCACTGCGAGCAGACGTCGGCGTGCATCTTGCCGCCGGTCGCGGTGCTGTACGTCGTGAAGACGCTGCCACAGGTGCAGGTCACTTCGGTGACGACGTAGTCGGGGTGAATGTCCTTCTTCATGGGTGTCCTCTCGAGGGGGCCCGGGTCGTCAAGCGGATGCCGACGTGAACCGGAGCCAACGGATGATTCTACGTCGCTGCCGGGCGCGACCCCAAACCGGCGAACACCGGTCGGGGCCGCGCGTGCGGAAGCAGCGCTCAGGCGCGGGCCTTCTTCTGCACCTGGAGCAGGAACTCGTAGTTCGTCTGCGTC
>NZ_JBMCZA010000190.1:54138-63018 GCF_048654705.1 Nocardioides sp. CPCC 206348 | reverse complement strand
GCCGCCGCCCGGCCGTCGCGGTCGGCCAGGTCACGGTGGAGCGCACCGAGGATGGCGACCTCCTCCTTGCCGAGCAGCAGCTCGGACCGACGGGTGCCCGAGGCGACGGGGTCGATGGCCGGGAAGACGTCCCGCTCGGCGAGGTCGCGGCGGAGCCGGATCTGCAGGTTCGCCGTGCCGGTGAACTCTTCGTAGATGGCCTCATCCATCTTCGAGCCGGACTCGACCAGCGCCGTGGCGAGGATGGTGAGCGAGCCACCGTTCTCGATGTTGCGCGCGGCCCCGAAGAACTTCTTCGGCGGGAACAGCGCCGCCGCGTCGACGCCGCCGGGCAGGATCCGACCGCTGGCCGGCGCGGCCAGGTTGTAGGCGCGGCCGAGGCGGGTCAGGCCGTCGAGGAGCACGACGACGTCGTGGCCCAGCTCGACCAGGCGCTTCGCACGCTCGATGGCGAGCTCGGCCACGGTCGTGTGGTCGGTCGCCGGCCGGTCGAACGTGCTCGCGATGACCTCGCCCTTGATGGCGCGCTCGAAGTCGGTGACCTCCTCGGGACGCTCGTCCAGGAGCACCACCATCAGGTGGCACTCCGGGTTGTTGGCCGTCACCGCGTTGGCGATCGCCTGCAGGGTGGTGGTCTTGCCCGCGTTGGACGGGGACTCGATGACGCCGCGCTGGCCCTTGCCGATCGGCGCGACCAGGTCGAGGATCCGGCCCGTCACGTTGTCGGGCGTCGTCTCCATCCGGAGGCGCTCGTCCGGGGAGACCGGGGTGAGCTGGTCGAACTCGACGCGGTTCTTCGCCTGCTCCGGGTCGACGCCGTTCACGGTGTCGATGCGGACCATCGGGTTGAACTTCTCGCGACGCTCGCCCTCGCGCGGCTGGCGGACCTGGCCGGCGATCGCGTCACCGCGACGAAGTCCGTAGCGCCGCACCATCGACAGCGACAGGTAGACGTCGTCGACACCGGCGAGGTAGCCGCTGGTCCGGACGAAGGCGTAGTTGTCGAGGACGTCGAGGATGCCTGCGGCCGGGACGAGGACGTCGTCCTCGCGCACCTCGGTGTCGGGTTCGCGGCTCGAGCGGGCCGCGGTGCGGTCGCGGTCCCGGCCGCGACGGCGCCGGTTGCGGCGGCTGCCTGCCTCGCCACCCTCGCCATCGCCGTCGAAGTCGCCGTCCTGGCCGTCGCCGTCATCGGTGTTGCGGGGCTGGTCGTTCTGGTTGCCCTGCTTCTGCTGGTTCGGCTGGTTCTGCTGGTTGCCCTGGCGGGGCTGGTTGCCGTCCTGCTTGGCCTGGCCCTGCTTCGGCTGGTTCTGCTGGTTGCCGTCCTGCTTCGCCTGGCCCTGCTTGGGCTGGTTCCCGTCCTGCTTGGACTGGTTCCCGTCCTGCTTCGCCTGGCCCTGCTGCTTGGCCTGACGCTGCTGGTTGGCCTGCCGGCCACCCTGCTGGTTGCCCTGCTTCGGCTCCTCGGCCTTCGGGTCAGCCTTCGGCTCGGCCTTGGGCTCGGCCTTCGGCTCGGCCTTGGGCTCGGCCTTGGGCTCGGCCTTCGCCTCGTCCGCCTTCGGGGCGGTCCGCGGAGCCGACTGCCCGGACTGCCCGGACTGGGCGCCCTTGATGGCGTCGATGAGCGCGGCCTTCTTCATGCTGCCCGCGCCCGGGATGCCCATGCCGCCCGCCATCGCCTTGAGGTCGGCCAGCAGCATGGAGTTGAGTCCACCGGCGCGCTTCTTCGGCGCCTTGCTGGCGGCCTCGGGGGCCCCAGCAACAGGGCCGGCAGCTTCAGTGGAATCGAGAGTTTCGGTCACGTGAGTCCTTCAGACGTGTCACGCACGTTCCGGATCCGGAGAATTCCGCACGGAACGGCACTGGATTGAATCCTGCACGGTTGCACCGAGAGATCGGGACCTTCGGAGCCGGCCGGGCCGGAGGAAGTGGGAGGCACCAGGAGCGCCTGCCGGGCGCCGAGAACTGCGGCGCGTCGTCAATGTATCACCACGGAGGGGTGATTCAGCGGCCGTCCGCGGGCGCGGCGCCGGCGCCGCTGATCGCGAGCGAGTGCGTGGCCCAGCCCTCGGGGCAGCGCCGGACGAGGTCCGCCGACGCCGGGCTGTCGACGCCCTCGGAGAACGCGAGCACCGTCGGGCCGGCTCCGGAGATCACCGCAGCGACACCGTCGGCGCGCAGCGCCTCGACGAGGGCGAGGCTGGCGGGCATCGCGGAGCGACGGTACTGCTGGTGCAGCCGGTCCTCGGTCGCCCGGAGCAGTTCCTCGGGGCGCCCCGAGAGCGCGGCGACGAGCAGCGCGGCGCGACCCGCGTTCGCGGCGGCGTCCGCGTGCGGCACGGTGGCCGGCAGCAGCCCGCGCGCCGCCTCGGTCGACACCGGGTCGGCAGGCACGAACACGACGGCGCTGACGCGCGGGTCGGCGGAACCGGGAACGGCGAAGAACGAGCCGTCCGCATCCTGGCCCGAGATCACGAACCCGCCGAACAGGGCCGGTGCCACGTTGTCCGGGTGGCCCTCGAGCTGTGCGGCGATGTCGAGCAGCGCGGCGTCGTCGAGCAGCAGGTGCCCGCCGGCGACGAGCTCGCGGGCCAGCCACACGCCGCCGACGATGGCAGCCGACGACGACCCGAGTCCGCGGGCGTGCGGGATGACGTTGGTGCAGGTCAGCCGGAGTCCGGGCGGGTTCTGACCCAGGCGCTCGAACGTCGCGCGCATGGCGCGGACCACCAGGTGCCGTTCATCGAGCGGGACCTCGCCATCGCCGTACCCGTGGACCTCGACGACCAGGCCGCTCGCGAGCACCTCGGCCTCGAGCTCGTCCCGCAGGTCGAGCGCCAGGCCGAGGGTGTCGAAGCCGGGGCCGAGGTTGGCCGAGGTCGCGGGCACGGTGACCCGGACGGGTCCGTCGACGAAGGTCATCGCTGGCTCAGAGACCGGCAGCGCGCGCGGCGGCGTCGACGTCGGCGTCCACGATCGTGTCGGGCAGCACCAGCCCGTCCAGCGCGGTCGCGATGTCCTTGAGACCGTGGCCGGTGACGGTGATCGCCACCGTCGCGCCCTGGTAGGACTCCCCCGCAGCCAGCTCGGACAGCAGGCCGGCGATGCCGGCCGCGGACGCGGGCTCGACGAAGACGCCGTCCTTGCGGGCCAGCTCCTTCTGCGCCGACAGGATCTGCGCGTCGGAGACGGCGGCGAAGCGGCCGCCGGACTCGTCGCGGGCCGCCTCGGCGAGCTTCCACGACGCAGGGTTGCCGATCCGGATCGCGGTGGCCGCGGTCTCGGGGTCGGGGAACGGCTCACCGGTCACCAGGGGCGCAGCGCCCTCGGCCTGGAAGCCGCGCATGACGGGACGCTTCGTGGCGCGGCCCAGGGCGGCGTACTGCGTGTAGCCGAGCCAGTACGCCGAGATGTTGCCCGCGTTGCCGACGGGGAGCAGGTGGTAGTCGGGGGCGTCACCGAGGAAGTCGACGATCTCGAAGGCGGCCGTCTTCTGGCCCTCGAGGCGGGCCGGGTTGACCGAGTTGACCAGCGCAACGGGGTAGTTCCACGCCATCTCGCGCGCCATCCGCAGGCAGTCGTCGAAGTTGCCGCGGACCTGGATGACCTTCGAGCCGTGGAGGACGGCCTGGGCCATCTTGCCGGCCGAGATCTTGCCCTCGGGGACGAGCACGATCGGCGTGACGCCTGCCTTCGCGGCGTACGCCGCCATCGAGGCGGAGGTGTTGCCGGTCGAGGCGCAGACCACGGCCTGCGCGCCCTCGTGCACGGCCACCGACAGTGCGGCGGTCATGCCGCGGTCCTTGAACGAGCCGGTCGGGTTGCTGCCCTCGACCTTGAGCCACACCTCGGCGCCGGTCAGGCCGGAGAGCCACCCGGAGTGGACCAGCGGGGTGCCGCCCTCACGAAGGGTGACGGCGGGGGTGTCCTGCGGGATGTCGAGGAGCTCGCGGTACTCCTCGATCACGCCACGCCACTGCCTGCTGGTGGTGCTGCCGGTGGTGTCGGTGCTGCTCACTCTTCGGTCCCCTCGACGCGCATCACCGAGGTGACCTCGCGGACGATGTCCATGTCGCGCAGCTGCTCGACGGTCGCGGCAAGGGCCGCATCCGTGGCTTCGTGCGAGACGACGACGAGCTGGGCGTCGTTGCCCCGGCCCTCTTGACGAACGGTCTGGATCGACACGCCGTGGTCGGCGAAGGCGAGCGCGACCGCGGCCAGCACGCCGGCGCGGTCATCGACGTCGATCGCGACGTGGTAGCGGGTGCGGGTCTCCCCCATCGACAGCAGGGCACGGTCGGCGTACGCCGATTCGCCCACGCCGCGGGTGCCCTGACGGTGGTTGCGCGCAACCGTGACCAGGTCGCCCAGCACCGCGCTGGCGGTCGGCGCGCCACCGGCGCCCGGACCGTAGAACATCAGCTGACCGGCAGCCTCGGACTCCACGAACACGGCGTTGTAGGCGCCGCGCACGCTGGCCAACGGGTGCGACCTCGGGATCATCGCGGGGTGCACCCGGACGCTCACGGCCGGCTCGTCGCCCTCGGCACCCGGCACCAGCTCGGCGATCGCGAGCAGCTTGACGACGCTGTCCATCTCACGCGCCGAGCGCACGTCGGCGGCGCTGACGTCAGCGATGCCTTCACGATGCACGTCGGCGGCGGTCACGCGGGTGTGGAAGGCCAGGCTGGCCAGGATCGCGGCCTTGGCCGCGGCGTCGAAGCCCTCGACGTCGGCGGTCGGGTCGGCCTCGGCGTACCCGAGGGCCTGGGCCTCTTCGAGCGCGTCCGCGAAACCGGCACCCGTGGTCTCCATCTTGTCGAGGATGAAGTTGGTGGTGCCGTTGACGATGCCGAGCACCCGGGTGACCTTGTCACCGGCGAGCGACTCGCGCAGCGGGCGCAGGATCGGGATCGCGCCCGCCACCGCGGCTTCGTAGTAGAGGTCGCGGCCGGCCTTCTCGGCAGCCTCGAACAACGTGGCGCCGTCCTCGGCGAGCAGTGCCTTGTTGGCCGTGACGACCGAGGCACCGTTCTCCAGGGCGGAGAGGATCAGGGACCGGGCGGGCTCGATCCCGCCGATCACCTCGATCACCAGATCGATGTCGGGGCGGGCCACCAGGGCCGCGGCGTCCGTCGTGAGGAGTCCCTCGGGCACGTCGACCTCGCGCGCCGCGTCGAGTCGTCGTACGGCGACACCGGCGAGCTCCACGCGTGCTCCGACCCGGGCCGCGAGGTCATCTGCCTGTTCCCCGAGGAGCCGCACCACCTGCGACCCGACGGAACCGCAGCCGAGGACGGCAACCTTGAGGGGACTGTTCACCAGGTCAGCCTATCGGCGGTGCGACCCCGGCTGCCTCCGGATGGCCGATCGCGGACAGGTCGTCAGCGATCGACGACCAGCACGACCTTGCCGACGGCCGCGCGGGTCTCGAGGGCACGGTGCGCCGCAGCGGCATCGGCGAGCGGGAAGACGGTACCGACGTGCGGCACCCGGGACCCGTCGGCGGCGGCGTCGAGGGCCGCGCGCTCGAATTCGCCGAGCCGGGCAGCCAGGGGCGGACCGAGGACGTCGACGACCCGGCGGTCGGGGGCGTCGTACCCCTCCTGGTCGCCGGAGAACCGGACCATCCGGCCGCCCGGCTCGAGCATCCGGTGAATCGTGCGAGGCACCTCTCCCCCGACACCGTCGAGGAGGACGGTCAGCCGCGGCTCGGCGACACGGAGGGTCGTGGCCCAGTCCGGGACCGTGTAGTCGACGACGGTGTCCGCCCCGGCTCCCTTGGCGACGGACAGCTTGCTGCCGCTCGCGAGGCCGACCGTGCGAGCGCCGGCGTTGCGGGCACCCTGGAGCAGGAGGGTCCCGAGGCCGCCCGCCGCGGACGTCACGGCAACCACGTCGTCAGGGGTGATCGCGGCGAAGTCGAGGATCCCGGCGGCCGTGCGCCCCGTGCCGATCGCAGCGACCGCGGTCATCGGATCGAGGCCGTCGGGGATGTCGTAGGCCCGGGCGACGTCGACGAGCACCAGCTCGGCGTACCCGCCCCGACCGGCGGGGCCCAGGTGGGTGACCACCCGACGGCCCACCCAGTCGGCGTCAACGCCTTCACCGACCTGGTCGACGATCCCGGCGACCTCGCGGCCGGGAACCATCGGCAGCTCCGGGGGCGCCAAGGTGGCCGGGCCGTTGCCGGACCGGATGTAGGTGTCGACCAGGTGGACGCCCGCGGCCTCGACCGCGATCCGGACCTGGCCGGGGCCCGGCGCCGGATCGGGCAGCTCTTCGAGCTGGAGGACGTCGGCGGGCCCGAAGGCGTGGTGGCGGATTGCGTGCATGACCCCAGTGGACAACCTCAAGTATCGTTGAGGTCAAATGAATGACGTCAACCGCGAGATCCGCAGCCACGACCTGACACCGGGCGAAGTCGCCCGCCGCGCCGGGGTCGCCGTCTCCGCGCTCCACTTCTACGAGCGCGAGGGACTGATCCACGCCATCCGGACCACCGGCAACCAGCGCCGCTATCACCGCGACGTCCTGCGCCGGATCGCGTTCGTCCGCGTCTCGCAGGGCGTCGGCATCTCGCTCGCCGAGATCCGTGAGGCGCTCGCCTCACTCCCCGAGGGACGCACGCCCACCAAGGCGGACTGGGCTCGACTGTCGCGCTCGTGGCGCGAGAGCCTCGACGACCGGATCAGCCGTCTCGAGCGCCTCCGCGACACCCTGGACGGATGCATCGGCTGCGGCTGCCTGTCGATGAAGTCGTGCATGCTCGCCAACCCGGGCGACCTGTTGAGCCAGTACGGCACCGGAGCCGTACGACTGCAGTAGCGACGAGAACGCCGCCAGTGCGCGCTTCAGCGCACGGATTCAGCCCAGGTCGGTGGCGAGCAGGTCTTCTTCGGTCTCGCGACGGACGATGACCCGCGTCTGGCCGTCCTTGACCGCGACCACGGGCGGCCGGAGCGCGTGGTTGTAGTTCGAGGCCATCGACCGTCCGTAGGCACCGGTGGCCGGGACGGCGAGCAGGTCCCCGGGAGCGACGTCACCGGGCAGGAACTCGTCCTTGACGACGATGTCCCCCGATTCGCAGTGCTTGCCGACGACGCGTGCCAGCACGGGCTCGGCCGCCGAGGCGCGCGATGCGAGCGTGCAGGAGTAGTCGGCGTCGTACAGCGCAGGGCGCAGGTTGTCGCTCATCCCGCCGTCGACCGACACGTAGGTACGGGTCGCGCCACCGTCGAGGGCGACCTGCTTGACGGTGCCGACGGTGTAGACGGTGCACATCGCCGGGCCGACGATCGCGCGGCCGGGCTCGATGGACAGGTGCGGTACGTCGATGCCGAGCGCAGCACACTCCCCCGTGACGATCTTCGTGATCTGCGTGGCGAGGACCGCCGGGTCCGCCGGGTCGTCCTGGGTCGTGTAGGCGATGCCGAAGCCGCCACCGAGGTCGAGCTCGGGCAGGACATGGCCGAGCTCGTCCGCGATCCGGGCGTGCAGCGCCAGCACGCGGCGCCCGGCGACCTCCCAACCCGAGGTGTCGAAGATCTGGGAGCCGATGTGGCTGTGCAGGCCGCGCAGGTCGAGGCTCTCCTTGGAGAGGACGCGCGAGGCTGCCTCGAAGGCGTCGCCCGAGGCGATCGAGAACCCGAACTTCTGGTCCTCGTGGGCGGTCGCGATGAACTCATGGGTGTGGGCCTCGACGCCCGCCGTCACCCGGATCATCACGCCCTGGACCACCCCCAGCTGGGTCGCGACGTCGGCAACACGGTCGATCTCGTGGAACGAGTCCACGATGATGCGGCCGACCCCGGCGTCGACGGCCCGGCGCAGCTCCATCGGGGTCTTGTTGTTGCCGTGGTAGCCGATTCGCTTCGGGTCCATACCCGCACGCAGCGCGACGCTCAACTCCCCGTTGCTGCAGACGTCGAGGCAGAGCCCCTCCTCCGCCACCCACTGCGCCACCGCGACGCTCAGGAACGCCTTGCCCGCGTAGTAGACGTCGTAGCCCTCGAAGGCGTCGCGGAAGGCTCGGGCCCGCTCCCGGAAGTCGGTCTCGTCGAGGACGTACGCCGGCGTGTTGACGTCGGCGACCAGGTCCGGGATCGCCAGCCCGCCGATGTGCAACACACCCTGGTCGTCCTTGCGGGCCGTGGAGGGCCACAGGATCGGCACGATGTCGTTGACGTCGGCCGGCTCGCGCAGCCAGACCGGCGAGGTGCCGGTGTAGCCGCCCGGGGAGACGTGGGTGTTCACATCCGCTCCGGCGCGCTGACGCCCAGCAGGTCGAGCCCGTTGGCGAGGACCGTCCGCGTCGCCGCGACGAGCACGAGACGTGCTTCGTTCGCCGGGGTGACCGGCTCGTCACCCTGCGGGAGCATCCGGCATTCCTTGGTGTCGTACCACTTGTTGAACACCGACGCGGTGTCCTCGAGGTAGCGGGCGATCCGATGCGGTTCACGGAGCTCGGCCGCACTCGCCACGACGCCCGGGAAGGCGGCGAGGGCGCGGAGCAGCTCCCCGTCCCGCTCGTGGCTGAGCAGGGACGGGTCGAAGTCCACGGGCAACGTCATGCCGAGGTCGGCAGCGTTCTCCTGCATGCGGCAGGTCCGGGCGTGCGCGTACTGGACGTAGTAGACAGGGTTGTCGTTGGAGGCCTTGGTGATCTCGGCGACGTCGAGCGCCAGCGGGGTGTCCGCCGGATAGCGCACCAGCGAGTAGCGCAGGGCGTCGACGCCGATCTCCTCCGCCAGCTCCTCGAGCGTGATGAAGGTGCCCTTCCGCTTCGACATCTTCAGCTCCTCGCCGTCCTTGACGATCTTCACGAGCTGGCCGATGAGGACGTTGAGCGTCTTGTCCGGGTCGTCACCGACGCAGGCC
>NZ_JBMCZA010000190.1:53656-54128 GCF_048654705.1 Nocardioides sp. CPCC 206348 | reverse complement strand
TTCAGCTCTTCGCCGTCCTTGACGATCTTCACGAGCTGACCGATGAGGACGTTGAGTGTCTTGTCCGGGTCGTCACCGACGCAGGCAGCCATCGCCCGGAGCCGGCCGACGTAGCCGTGGTGGTCGGCACCGAGCAGGTAGATGCAGTGGTCGAAGCCGCGCTCCCTCTTGTTGAGGTAGTACGCGGTGTCGGACGCGAAGTAGGTCAGCTCACCGTCGGACTTGATGAGCACCCGGTCCTTGTCGTCGCCGAAGTCGGTGGTGCGCATCCAGAGCGCACCCCCGTCCTCGTAGACGTGGCCGAGGTCCTTGAGCCGCTCGAGGGTGTTCGGCACACCGCCGCTCTCCTGACCGTCCTCGTGCAGGGAGAGCTCGGAGAACCAGACGTCGAAGTGCGTGTTGAAGTTGTCGAGCTGCTCCTGCTGCTCGGCCAGCTGGATCGCGTACCCCTTGTCCCGTACGGCGGCAAGGA
>NZ_JBMCZA010000190.1:49821-53646 GCF_048654705.1 Nocardioides sp. CPCC 206348 | reverse complement strand
TCCTGCTGCTCGGCCAGCTGGATCGCGTACCCCTTGTCGCGTACGGCGGCAAGGCGCTCGTCGGCCGGCAGGTCGAAGATGCCGGGGCTGGCTGCCTCGACCTGCTTGGCCAGGTCGTCGACGTACTCACCGGCGTAGCCGTCCTCGGGCTTGGGCTCACCCAGGGCCGCGGCGATGATGGACGCAGCGAAGTGGTTCATCTGCACGCCGCGGTCGTTGATGTAGAACTCGCGGGTCACCTCGGCACCCGCGGCGCTGAGCACCCGGCCGATCGCGTCACCGAGCACCGCCCACCGGGTGTGGCCCAGGTGCAGCGGTCCGGTCGGGTTGGCCGAGATGAACTCGACGTTGATCTTCTGGCCCGCCAGCGTCTCGGTGTGGCCGTACGACGACGCGGCCGCCACGATGTCCGCAGCGACCTTGCCCTGGGAGCCGGCCTCGACGGTGATGTTGAGGAACCCGGGACCGGCGACCTCGACGGCGCCGATGCCCTCGGAGTCGGCCAGGCGGCCGGCGAGTGCCTCGGCGAAGGCGCGCGGGTTCATGCCAGCCTTCTTCGCCAGCTGCATCGCGACGTTGGTGGCGTAGTCACCGTGGCCCTTCTGCCGCGGTCGCTCCACCGTCACCTCGGCCGGAACGCCGTCAGGCAGGGCGATCGCGCCCTCGTCCACGAGCGAGGACAGGGCGCCGACGATGGCGGTGGAGAGTTGCGCAGGGGTCACCCCGCAAGCCTATCGGCGGCCTCCGGTTTCTCTGGCACGGATATCGCCCGGTAGGGTTCGACCGCGCACTCCCCACGGGAGTTGGCCTCCGTAGCTCAGGGGATAGAGCACTGGTTTCCGGTACCAGGTGTCGCAGGTTCGAATCCTGCCGGAGGCGCCAACGGACAACGACGGGCTTGCGGCAACGCAGGTCCGTCGTTCGTGTTCAGGGTGCCTGTCCGAGGTTGATGGACATCAATCAACCCCGCGCCGCTCTCACCCCACGTCGCTCGCGTGCGCGACCGCGTCGAGCTCGGCCACGAAGCGCGTCACCTCGTCCAGCGCGAGGCGCGCCTCGGGAACCACCCCGAGCATCGGGAAGACGTGGATCTGTCCGGGCCACACCTGGAGCTCACAGTGACCGCCCGCCTCCCGCTGGACGCGCGCGAACAGCTCGGCGTCGCCGCGCATCATCTCGGACGCGCCGGCGATCACCAGAGCCGGCGGCAGGTCGGGGCCGGCCTCGAGCGCAACGTTGAAGCGCGGGTCGTTCGCGGACCCGGTGGACAGGTGGTGGCGGATCACCCGTCGAGCGAAGCCGGGCACCGTCACCGGGTCGTTGCTCCGTCGGTACGCCGCCGCGGCGGTGTCGAAGCTGGCGTCGACGAGCGGGGAGAAGAGCACGAGGCCGGCCGGCATCGGCACACCCAGGCGCCGTAGTTCTCCACACAGGGACAGGGACAGGTGTCCGCCGGCAGAATCGCCCGCCACGACGATGTCCTCCGGGCGATGCCCCTGCGCGAGGAGCCACAGGAAGGCCCGGGCGATGTCATCGTGTGCTGCCGGGAACTGGTGCTCGGGCCCCATCCGGTAGTCGAGGCTGAAGGCGCGCCGGCCGATCCGTTCGGCCAGGTCTGTCACGAACGCGCGGTGACTGCGCGGAGAGCAGACGGCGTAGGCGCTGCCGTGGGAGTAGAGCAGCACCAGCTCGCCGGGAGTCGCGGCCGGCCCCAGCCACTCGCCGTGGACGGCACCGCGATCGGTCGCCGTCCGCACCCGCGTGTGCGGAAGCCTGTCGGCTCCGGCAGCGATGCACCCGACCTCGATGGCCGCACGGGCAAGGCGCAGACCGACGGCGCTGCCCGGCAGGACGCGGGTGGCCTGCTTGACGGTGGCCCGCAGCGCACGATTCAAGCGAACGCTGGGGGCGGAAGGGACACGGTCCAGGACGTCGGCGGTGACTGTCACAGACCGCAGTAGACCACGACCGTTGTCACATTGTCCCGGGATGCCGGGATGACGTCCTGCGCTCGCCCGGGCCCCTCCCCCTAGAGTTCCGCGCGTGACGACCATCGGGACTCCCCTCTCCGCCACGGCCACCCGCGTACTGCTCCTCGGATCGGGCGAGCTGGGCAAGGAAGTGGTGATCGAGCTCCAGCGGCTGGGCGTGGAGACCATCGCCGTCGATCGGTATGCCGATGCGCCGGCCATGCAGGTCGCCCATCGCAGCCACGTGATCGACATGCTCGACCCGGTCGCGGTTCGCGACGTGATCGAGCTGGAGAAGCCCGACTGGGTGGTGCCGGAGATCGAGGCGATCCACACCCCCACGCTGCTGGAGCTCGAGGCCGAGGGCCTCACCGTCGTACCGACGGCCCGCGCAGCGCGGCTGACCATGGACCGCGAGGGGATCCGGCGGCTGGCCGCCGAGGAGCTCGGACTGACCACGTCGCCCTACCGCTTCGCGGACACGCTGGCCGAGTTCGAGGCCGCCATCGCGGAGGTCGGCACGCCCTGCGTGGTGAAGCCGGTGATGTCGTCGTCCGGCAAGGGCCAGTCGGTCGTGCGTGGCCCCGGGGACGTCGCGCAGTCCTGGGAGTACGCCCAGGCGGGTGGCCGCGCGGGCGCCGGTCGCGTGATCGTGGAGGGCTTCGTCGACTTCGACGAGGAGATCACCCTGCTCACCGTCAAGCACGCTGCCACCGACGGCGGACCCGACGTCATCTCCTTCTGTGCGCCGATCGGACACACCCAGGTCGACGGCGACTACCGCGAGTCGTGGCAGCCCCAGGCGCTCTCCGACGTCGTGCTCGAGAAGGCACAGCGGGCCTCCGCTGCCGTCGTCGCGAACCTCTGTGGCGAGACCGGCCGGGGACTGTTCGGCGTCGAGCTGTTCATCCGCGGCGACGAGGTGATCTTCTCGGAGCTCTCGCCGCGGCCGCACGACACGGGGCTGGTGACCCTGGTCTCGCAGGACCTGTCGGAGTTCGCGCTGCACGCCCGCGCCGTCCTCGGCCTGCCGATCCCGAACATCCGGACCCGCGGGGCCTCCGCCTCCTGCGCCGTCCTGTTCGAGGGCGAGATCGAGGCACCACGGATCGCCGGGGTCGACGCCGCGCTCGCCGAGCCTGACACCAGCGTCCGCCTCTTCGGCAAGCCCGCCGTGTCCGGTCGCCGACGCATGGCCGTCACCCTCGCGCTCGGCGACGACGTCGACGAGGCCCGCGCCAAGGCACGCCGTGCTGCCGCGCACCTCCGCGTTGCCGGCTGACCGGCCCCCGTACCCTCCCCCTGTGCCCGACTCCCCGCCCGATGCGCGCAGCCTCGTCACCATCCACACCGACGGCGCCTGCCTGGGCAACCCGGGGCCGGGCGGATGGGGCGCCTGGCTGCGGTACGGCCAGCACGAGCTGGAGCTGTACGGCGGCGAGCCCGACACCACGAACAACCGGATGGAGCTGATGGCCGCCATCCGCTCGCTCGAGAAGCTGAGCCGACGCTCGACGGTGGACCTCTACACGGACAGCAGCTACGTCCGGAACGGGATCCTGTCGTGGGTCGTGAAGTGGAAGGCCAACGGCTGGCGTACGTCGGCGAAGGCACCCGTGAAGAACGAGGACCTGTGGCGCCGGCTCGATGCGGCCGCCGGGCAGCACGACGTCACCTGGCACTGGGTCAAGGGGCATGCCGGCGATCCGGGCAACGAGAAGGCCGACGAGCTCGCCGGGCGGGGCGCTCGCGAGGCCCGCGAGGCCGGCACCGAGGTCAACAGCGCCTGACAGCGCCTAACAGCGCAGCGTGGCGTCCTTGCGAGCGTCGTTGCCGTAGCGCTTCGCCGCCGCCC
>NZ_JBMCZA010000190.1:44006-49811 GCF_048654705.1 Nocardioides sp. CPCC 206348 | reverse complement strand
CGAGGCCGGCGCCGAGGTCAACAGCGCTTGATCGTGGCGTCCTTGCGGGCGTCGTTGCCGTAGCGCTTCGCCGCCGCCGTGTTCGGGATGACCACGCTCGCGCCACCGATGTTGCCGATCGCACCGGGCAGCACGCAGGTGGTGATCTTCGCGGGGTCCACCTGGGCGACCGCCTGCGCGATGCGGAACAGCTGGGCCGCCGAGACCCCCTTGGTGTGCAGGTGCTTGAGGACGTTCAGCACGCCGCCCTCGATGAACCCGGGCTCGCTCGCTCGCTCGGCGACCCGTGCGCGGATCCCCCGCAGCACCAGCTGCTGGTTGGCCGAACGGTCGAAGTCGCCGGCCGGCAGGGACTTGCGGATCCGGCCGAACTCGACGGCCTTCATCCCGTTGACCTTCACCTTCCCGGCCTTGAAGCCCTTGGGATGGAGGTGCTCGTCGGAGAAGGCGCGCGGGTTGTCGACCGTGATGCCGCCGATGCTCGTGACCAGGTTCGCCAGACCGCTGAAGGTCGCGACCAGCACGTAGTCCGGCTCGACGCCCAGGAGGTTGCCGACCGTCCGGCCGAGCAGCTGCGGGCCACCGAAGTACAACGCCGCGTTGACCCGGTTCGAGCCGACGCCCGGAATCGGCACCCAGCTGTCGCGGGGGATGCCGATCGAGGTGGCCGCCCCGGTCCTCGTGTTCATGCCGATCATCTGCAACGCGTCACCGCGGCTGCGGACGGGGTTCTCCCGCGGCCGGGCGTCCGAGCCGACCGCGAGGATCCACACGACATCCGGGTCGACGTCGACGCCGGCCGTCTTCTCGAACTTCACCAGGGTGAACTGGGTCGGCGCCGGGGTGCTGTCGGGCACCACCAACGCCACCAGGCCGAGCAGCGCACCCAGGAGCATCGTCCGCATCACCTGCTGGATTCGGGAGCGCATGTCAGGCACCTTCCTCGCCGCGGAGGACATCGAATCCGAAGACCTGCCAGCCACCGGCCACCGGCGTGAGCATCAGCCGCCCGGTCACCCGGTCGGTGCGTTCGACGCCACCGGTCATCGCGACGCCGAGCCGGAACCGGACGGTCGCCCCGGCGACCTTCCCCTTCGGGGCGAGCACGTCGACGCGGACCACCCGCTGCGTGATCTCGACCGCCTCCAGGTCGGCGCCCACCTCGGTGTTGCTGAGGATCGCCGCCTGCTGGACGGCCAGGCCCCGGGCGTCCTTGGTGAAGTCCGCGAACGCTGTGTCGAACTTCTCACGGGGGTAGTCGCCGGCGTACGCATTGTCGAACCAGCGGTCCACGACCTCGGTCACCTGGGCCAGCACCTCGGCGGCCGCAGCGTCACTCAGCCGTCCCTTCACTGCCCCGAGACGGGCGTCGGTGGCGATCAGTTCGGACGCGGTTTCCCCCGCAGGTCCGCCGCTTTCGGTCTTGTCCTCGTCGCCACCCGAGCATCCGGCAAGAGCCAGGACGAGTGTCAGCAGGAGCGCGGCCCATGGTGTCGTTCGCACGTCGTGCGCCACCCTTCGATTCACGCCCGGAACCCCGGTCGAGTGTCTGTTGCGCAACACCTTGCCTCAAAGGGTGACCGAGGGGCGGTATTTGCCTCGGCATGGGACTAGCCTTGCCACTCGACAGCCACCCGCTATCGGCGGCGGGTCGGTCCAGCTCATCGGAAGAGGCGAAGCACGTCGTGACGCAGTCGTCAGACCAGTCCACCGGATCTCCAGTTCCCGAGGGATTCGGAGCCAACGAATGGCTCGTGGAGGAGATGAAGGAGCAGTTCGAGGCCGACCCGAACAGCGTCGATCCGGCGTGGGCCGCCTACTTCAAGGGAGCAGGCGGCAACGGTACGACGCCCGCCGCTTCCCCCGTTGCCGCGGCGCCGGCCGCCCCGGCTCCTGCTGCTGCTCCGGCGGCGCCCGCTGCTGCCGCGCCCGCTGCTCCGGCCGCCACCGCGCCGACCCCGAAGGCCACCCCCGCCCCGCAGGTGAGCCCGGCGTCCTCGACCACGCCGACCCCGCCCAAGGACGAGGCGGAAAGGCCGACCCCGAAGGACGCCCCGCGCCCCGCTCCGGTGGTCGCGAGTGACGAGCCGACCCTGACCGTGCTCCGCGGCATCCCCGCGGCGACCGCGAAGAACATGGACATCTCGCTGTCGGTCCCGACGGCGACCTCGGTGCGCAACATCCCGGTCAAGCTGCTCTGGGACAACCGCATCGTCATCAACAGCCACCTGACCCGCGCGCGCGGCGGCAAGGTCTCGTTCACGCACCTCATCGGCTACGCCATCGTCAAGGCGATCAAGGCCCAGCCGGCGATGAACAACACCTACGACGAGATCAACGGCAAGCCCACGATGGTCACGCCGTCCCACATCAACCTGGGACTCGCGATCGACCAGCAGAAGAAGGACGGCACGCGCCAGCTCGTCGCGCCGTCCATCAAGGCCTGCGAGTCGATGGACTTCGCGCAGTTCTGGACGGCGTACGAGGACATCGTCCGCAAGGCCAAGGACAACAAGCTCACCATGGAGGACTACTCCGGCACGACGGTGAGCCTGACGAACGTCGGTGGCCTCGGCACGAACAACTCCGTGCCCCGCCTGATGCAGGGCCAGGCCGCGATCATCGGCGTCGGCTCCATGGACTACCCGCCGGAGTTCCAGGGCGCGTCCGAGGAGACCATCGCCCGCAACGCGATCTCGCGGATCATGACGATGACGTCGACGTACGACCACCGCGTCATCCAGGGTGCGCAGTCGGGCGAGTTCCTGGGCCAGGTGCACCGCTACCTGCTCGGCCAGGACGGCTTCTACGACGAGATCTTCCGCGCGCTGCGGATCCCCTACGAGCCGATCCGCTGGAACAACGACATCGCGACGTCCCACGACGACGAGATCGACAAGCAGGCCCGGATCCTCGAGCTGATCCACGCCTACCGCGTGCGCGGCCACCTGATGGCCGACACCGACCCGCTCGAGTACAAGCAGCGCAGCCACCCCGACCTGCGCATCGAGTCGCACGGCCTGACCCTGTGGGACCTCGACCGTGAGTTCCCCACCGGCCAGTTCGGTGGCGGCAGCCGCCGCTTCATGAAGCTGCGCCACATCCTCGGCATCCTGCGCGACTCGTACTGCCGCACCACGGGCATCGAGTACATGCACATCATGGATCCCGAGCAGCGCCGCTGGATCCAGGAGCGCGTCGAGCAGCCGCACACCAAGCCGCCCCGCGAGGAGCAGCTGCGGATCCTGCTGAAGCTCAACGAGGCCGAGGCCTTCGAGACCTTCCTGCAGACCAAGTTCGTCGGCCAGAAGCGATTCAGCCTCGAAGGTGGCGAGACCACGATCCCGGTCGTCGACGAGATCGCCGAGGCCGCGGCCCAGTCCGCGCTCGACGAGGTCGCGATCGGCATGGCCCACCGCGGGCGCCTCAACGTGCTGGCCAACATCGTCGGCAAGTCCTACAACCAGATCTTCCGCGAGTTCGAGGGCAACATCGACCCGCGCACGGTCCAGGGCTCGGGCGACGTGAAGTACCACCTCGGCGCCGAGGGCGAGTTCGTCGCCGGCACCGGCGAGACCATCAAGGTCTCGGTCGCCGCCAACCCGTCCCACCTCGAGACCGTCGACCCGGTCCTGGAGGGCATCGCCCGCGCCAAGCAGGACGTGCTCGACCAGGGCGAGGCCTTCCCGGTGCTCCCGCTGCTGCTCCACGGTGACGCAGCGTTCGCCGGTCAGGGTGTCGTCGCCGAGACGCTCAACCTGTCCCAGCTGCGCGGTTACCGCACCGGCGGCACGATCCACCTGGTCATCAACAACCAGGTCGGGTTCACCACCTCCCCCGGTTCGTCGCGGTCCTCGCTGTACTGCACCGACGTCGCCCGCATGGTCCAGGCGCCGATCTTCCACGTGAACGGCGACGACCCCGAGGCGTGCATCCGGGTGGCCCGGCTGGCGTTCGAGTACCGCCAGGCCTTCCACAGCGACGTCGTCATCGACCTCGTCTGCTACCGCCGCCGTGGCCACAACGAGGGTGACGACCCGTCGTACACGCAGCCGTTGATGTACGACCTCATCGAGCAGAAGCGCTCGGTCCGCAAGCTCTACACGGAGTCCCTCATCGGTCGTGGCGACATCACGATCGAGGAGGCCGAGCAGGTGCTGCGCGACTACCAGCTCCAGCTGGAGCGGGTCTTCACGGAGGTCCGCGAGGCCGACACGAAGCCGTCGGAGTGGACGACCGTGCCGGACTACCCGGACAAGCCGGAGGGCGAGACCCAGACGGCCATCCCGGTCGAGGTCCTCAAGCGGATCGCCGACGCCTACGTCAGCCCGCCCGAGGGCTTCACGGTCCACCCGAAGGTGATGCCGCAGCTGCAGCGTCGCGCGGCGTCGATCACGGCCGGCCCCATCGACTGGGGCACCGGCGAGATCCTCGCGTTCGGCTCGCTCCTCATGGACGGCCGCCCGGTGCGGCTGGCCGGCCAGGACTCGCGCCGCGGCACCTTCGTGTCCCGTTTCGCGACGGTGATCGACCGGATCAACGCCGACGAGTGGACCCCGCTGTCCAACCTCACCGAGGACCAGGCGAAGTTCTTCGTCTACGACAGCCTGCTGTCGGAGTACGCCGCCCTCGGCTTCGAGTACGGCTACTCGGTCGCACGTCCCGAGGCCCTCGTGCTCTGGGAAGCCCAGTTCGGCGACTTCGTGAACGGCGCCCAGTCGGTGATCGACGAGTACATCTCCGCAGGCAAGACCAAGTGGGGCCAGGACTCCGGTGTCGTGCTGCTGCTGCCGCACGGCTACGAGGGCCAGGGTGCCGACCACTCGTCCGCACGGATCGAGCGATTCCTCACGCTGTGCGCCGACGAGGCGATGGTCGTCGCGCAGCCGTCCCACCCGGCGTCGTACTTCCACCTGCTGCGCCGGCACTCGCTGGGCGGTGAGCACAAGCCGCTCATCGTCTTCACGCCGAAGTCGATGCTCAAGCGCAAGGAAGCCGCAGCGCAGCCGGAGGACTTCACCTCGGGCTCGTTCCGTCCGGTGATCGGCGACGACACGGTCGACGCCGCCAAGGTCACCACCGTGCTGCTCGTGTCCGGTCGCCTCACCTGGGACCTGGTCGTCGAGCGCACCAAGAGCGCCCGCGAGGACGTTGCGATCGTGCGCGTCGAGCAGCTCTACCCGTGGCCGATCGAGGAGATCAAGGCCGAGCTGGCGAAGTACCCGAACGCCAAGGTCAAGTGGGTCCAGGACGAGCCGTTCAACCAGGGCCCGTGGCCGTCGTACCACCTCAACGTGGTGCCGGAGCTGGGTCGCCCGGTCGAGCCGATCACCCGTGCCGCTTCGTCGACGACGGCGGTCGGCACCGCCAAGCGTCACCTCGAAGAGGCCAAGGTCCTGATCGGCAAGGCCTTCAGCTGAGCGTCGGCGCGAAGCGTCGGCGATCGCCAGAGGAGCACTGATGTACTTCACCGATCGCGGGATCGAGGAGCTCGAGAAGCGCCGGGGTGACGAGGAAGTCACCCTGGCGTGGCTCAGCGAGCGGCTCCAGGAGTTCGTCGACATCCACCCGGACTTCGAGATCCCGGTGGAGCGGTTCGCGACCTGGCTCGCACGGCTGGACGACCCGGAGGACTGAGTCCCCCGGGCCGTCCGTGGTCACGCGACGGACTCCGAGAGCCCGATCCGCCGGTGCAGCAACCGCAGCGGCTTCGGCGCCCACCAGGCGCGTTCACCGAGAAGCCGTACGCCGGCGGGCAGCAGCACGCCCCGGACGAGCGTGGCGTCGATCAGGATCGCCAGCCCC
>NZ_JBMCZA010000190.1:42838-43996 GCF_048654705.1 Nocardioides sp. CPCC 206348 | reverse complement strand
CGGTGCAGCAACCGCAGCGGCTTCGGCGCCCACCAGGCACGTTCACCGAGCAGCCGTACGCCGGCGGGCAGCAGCACGCCCCGGACGAGTGTGGCGTCGATCAGGATCGCCAGTCCTGTCCCCAGTCCGAAGAACTGGATGAAGCTCACCGAGCTGACCAGGAACGCGAAGAAGCTGATCGCGATCAGGGCCGCCGCGGTGCTGACGATCCGGCCGGTGTGGGCAAGTCCGTGGACCAGCGCCTCCTCGTTGCTGAAGCCGGCGTCGCGCATCTCCTTGATCCGGCCCATCACGAACACCTCGTAGTCCATCGACAGGCCGAAGGCCACGCAGAAGAGCAGCACCATCATCGAGCTGTCCATCGGTTGCGGCGTGAAGCCGAGCAGCCCGGACAGGTGGCCGTCCTGGAACACCCACACCATCGCACCGAGCGTCGCGCCGAGTCCGACCGCATTGAGCACCAGTGCCCGGATCGGCTGGATCACGCTGCCGGTGAACAGGAACAGGATCACCATCGTGGTCAGCACCAGCCAGCCGACGACGGCCGGCAGGCGTTCCCCGATGCCTTCCATCTGGTCCTTCAGCTCCGCCGTGGCGCCGCCGACCAGCACCTCGGTGTCCGCCGGAGGAGGGACGTCGCGGACGGTCTGCACCAGGTCGCGTGCCTCGGTCGACCTCGGGTCCAGGTCGGTGACCACCGCGAGCAGGTCGGCACCGTCACCGTGGCGGACGTCGACGCGTACGACGCCGGACAGCGCCCCCAGCTCGGCGGAGTACGACGCCAGCGACTCGTCGTCCAGCGGTGAGGTCGTCACGACGTCGATCGGGTGGGTGCCGTCGCCGCCGAACTCCTCGCGGATCAGGTCTCCGGCCTGCCGACTCGACGCACTGGTGGGCAGCACGCGGTCGTCCGGGGTGCCGAGCGTGATCCCGGCGAGCGGGAGCGCCATCACGCCGAGGCCGACGAGCACGGGCAGCGCGCTGAGGATCGGGCGCCGGGCCACGAACCGTGCCAGTCGCGCCCACGCAGGCGCTTCCTCGCCGCGCACGCCGCGCACCCCCGGCACCCGCCAGGCGTCGATGCGGTCGCCCAGCAGGGCGATGGCGGCCGGCAGGATCACCACGGCGCTGAAGGCCGTGATCAGCATGACGCCGATG
>NZ_JBMCZA010000190.1:42185-42793 GCF_048654705.1 Nocardioides sp. CPCC 206348 | reverse complement strand
AGCGCCACCGCGACGGTGGTCGCGCTGAAGGTGATCGTCCGTCCGGCGGTCTCGACGGCACGCCGTACGGCCTCGTCGTGGGATCGCCCGGCCGACCTCTCCTCGCGCACCCGGGCCACCATCAGCAGGCCGTAGTCAACGGCCAGTCCCAGGCCGAGACCGGTCGTCAGGTTCACCGCGTAGATCGACACGTCGGTCATCGACCCGAGGATCGACAGCTCGGCGAACGTGCCGAAGATCGCTGCGACGCCGACGGCGAGGGTCACCAGCGCGCCGACGACGTTGCCGAAGGCGAGCACCAGCAGGACCAGGATGAGCGGGATGGCGATGCTCTCGGCCAGGCCGAGGTCCTTGCCGATCTGCCCACCGATCTCCTCGCCGACGATCTCTCCCCCGCCGACGACGACCGTGATCGCGCCGTCGGTGCCCTTGTAGGACTCGAGCACCGCGGCCGGATCGGCGTCAGCACCCTCGGCCACCGACGCGGTGACCAGCGCGTGGCCGCCGTCGACCGAACGCAACGGGCCCGCCCGCGCATCGAAGTACGACGTCACGTCAGCCAGGTCCGGATCGGCGCGCAGCCGGTCCGTGAACGCCTTCCCCGCCGC
>NZ_JBMCZA010000190.1:38640-42162 GCF_048654705.1 Nocardioides sp. CPCC 206348 | reverse complement strand
GGTGCGTCGACGTCGCCGCCGTCCGCCGCGACCACGAACACGTAGTCGGCCGTCCCCTCGAACCGCTCGGCAAGGACGCTGGCCGCCCGGCTGCTCTCCGAGTCCGGGTCGTCGAACCCGTCGGTCTGCAGCTTTCCGAACGCACCGAGGCCGACGTAGGCCGCGACCACCACTCCCAGGACTCCGAGGCCCAGGACCCAGCGGGCCCGCCCCGTCACCAGCACTCCGATCCACCGGAACATCACGATCTCCTCCAATGTGTACGCACGTAAACTTTAGAAGTGTTAACTTGGCATGGATGTGTACAGGTGTCAACATGTATCCCGTGAACACCTCGACCACCGCCCGGAGCAGCTACCACCACGGCGACCTGCGCAACGCGCTGGCGCGGGCGGCAGCCGACCTGGCGGCCACCGGCGGACCCGACGCGGTGACCATCCGGGGCGCCGCTCGCGAGGTCGGGGTGACCCCTACCGCGGCCTACCGCCACTTCTCGAACCAGGCCGACCTGCTGGCCGCGGCCCGCGAGCTCGCCATGAACGGCATGGTGGTGGCGATGGCCGGGTACCTCGGCCAGGTGCCCGAGGACGGAGACCCGGTGGATCGGGCGATCGATCGACTGGTGTCCACCGGCCGCGGCTACATCCGGTTCGCGCAGGACGAGCCCGGCATCTTCCGGACCTGTTTCACGGGGCAGCTGCGCGGCGCTGCGGACCTCGACCCGGGGCTCGACGCCATGGGTCCCTACGCCCTGCTCGGCCAGATGCTCGACGAGCTCGTCGCGGTCGGCTACCTCGCCGAGGAGCACCGGCCGGGCGCCGAGGCAGGCCCCTGGGCCGCCGTCCACGGCCTGGCACTGCTGATGATCGACGGACCCCTGCGCGACTTCGGCCCCGCGGAGCGCGACGCCGCCATCGACCAGACGCTCGCGATGACAGTGCGCGGACTCGCGACGGGCCCACGCGGGCGGGCCCGTTCCCACTAGGGTGACGCGGGTGAGCGACGAACTCATCACCTACGCGACCTGGGGCGAGCGTTTCTTCTCGACTGCCGTCACCGCCGAACGCGTCCTGAACGGCGTGAACGTGCTGGCGGGCCGACCGATCGACGTCGGCCCGATCGGGGTCGGCCCCGGCCGGATCGCCAAGGTGATCGCCAAGGGCAGGATCGGTACGGCGACGGGCCAGCAGGTCGGCGACCTGCCGGTCTCGTTCAACGTCGAGCTGCCGGTGACCCTGAAGTTCACGCTCGACCTCGGCATGGACAAGCTGGACTTCGACGCCGAGATCACGGTGCCGCTGGTGATCGCCGCCCACGCGCGGGCCGACCTCGCCATCCAACTCGAGGTCACGCCGCCTCCCCCGGCCCAGGTCGTCGTACGACTGAAGGCCCAGGGGCTGCGCGCGTCGCTGACGAGCCGTGCCGCCAACGTCGAGGGCGAGCTGCGCCGCTTCGTGGCCAAGTACGTCGCCCGCGAGCTCAAGCAGCCCTACGTCCAGCAGGCCACGGTGATCGACGTCGCCCGGGCGATCGATGGCGCCGCAGCCGGTCTCGGGCCCCGCGAGGAGAGCCCTACGGCCGCCCGGCTCACCGACGCACTGCCTGCCGCCATGGAGGCGGAGCTGGAGCACACCGCCCAGCTCTTCATGGATGCCGGCGAGGGTGAGCCGCAGGCGTGAAGCCGTATCCCCCCGCGCCGTGGAACATGCACGGCTCGCTCTGGCTGTCCGTCTTCCGGCTCCCCGAGGACGTCGATGAACGCCACCCTGCCGGGCAGTACGGCGTCGCGCTGGTGTCGTACGAGGAGCCCAGCCCGCTGACGTACCACGAGCTCCTCGTCGCCCGGACGACCAAGGATGCCGCGGGCAAGGGCGCCGTGACGATCACCGACATCTGGGTCGACTCGCCGGCCTCGCAGGCCGGCGGCCGCGAGCTCTGGGCCATCCCCAAGCAACTGTGCGACTTCGACATGGAGAGCAGCTTCCGCGGCCCGGTCACCTCGACCGACTGGACCGCCCTGGTCGAACGTCGACCGATCGTCGACGCGAGCTTCACCGACGTGTCCCGCGCGGCTCCACGCGTCCCGTTCACGGGCCGCGTCATCCAGCCCGGCATCGACGAGCACCCGGAGACGGCCAACGTCCTCATGAAGGGCAGCGCGAAGGCGCTCCCCTGCCGCGCTCGATGGTCGTTCGCGAGCGACGGCCCGTTGGCCTTCCTCGGCCAGGCGCGTCAGCTCGGGTCGTTCCGGATGTCGTCGTTCCGGCTGGCCTTCGACTGACCGCGCACCCCAGATCCCCTCTGCAACCGGGGTTGTAACGCTGCAGCGACACTGGCGTCAACCAGCGATTCCGATGCCCACGGTCACGTAACACGGTTCACGTGTCGCGGGTTGGTCGGTGTGGTTCCTCCCTTCGTGGCGTGCCGTGATCTCGGCCGGTATGCCCCGGATTCCAGCAGCTCTCACAGATCACAGGGGCACTCCCATGGCCATTGCCAAGAAGAAGAAGTTCGCCGTTGCCGGCGGTGTCGGCGCGCTCGTCATCACTGCGGGCGCCGCGTTCGCGTACTGGACCAGCAACGGCTCCGACGACGCCACCGCCCAGGTCGCCGACGAGAACGCCTGGACCGTCCTCATCGACGACGCCAGCATCGGCGACACCGGCACGCTGACGCCCGATGGCGACATCGACAACGTCACCTTCACGATCAGCAACGACGAAGAAGGCACCAAGCAGATCACCGCTGTCACGGCCACCGTCGCCACGACCGCGGCAGGTTGCTCCGACGCCGACTTCGCCATCACGAACCTCACCGACCTGGTCGGCGACGACGTGGCCGGCGGCGGCTCCGTCAGCGGCAGCTTCGACATCCAGATGATCGACACCGGCTCGAACCAGGACGGCTGCAAGGGCGCGACGCTCACCTACACCGTCGACGTCAACTGACGCTGATTCCCTGCTCGATCTGACGACCGACGCGGCCGAGAGGACACACGACATGAGGCACTGGACCGGGCGTACCCGACTCCTGGTGGCCGTGCTCGCCGTCCTCCTGGCCGCGTCGGTCGGATCCGCTCCCCTGCGTCCAGCAGCCACCACCGTCGGCGCAGAACTGACCCTGACCGCCTCGCAGAGCACCATCGGCGTGGCCATTGGCGGGAATGCGGTGGTCGCGGTCTCCGTCAGCCAGGCCGGTTCGGTGCTCGGTCCGGTGAATCTCTCGGTCACCGGTGCCCCGGTCGGCGCGACGGTGAGCATCCTCCCCAACCCCGTGCCCGCGGGCCTTCCTGCGGTGATCTCGGTGCTCACCACCGGCTCCACACCGGTCGGCACCTACTTCCTCAAGATCACCGCCACCAACGGCGCGAGCACCAAGACCGTGACGGTGAAGCTCGTCGTCACGCTCCCGACCGGTTTCACCATGACCCTTGCTCCGCCGATGAGAACCGTGGTGGACGGCGAGACGACATCCTTCACGCTCAACATCGCGCGCGGCCTGCTGGCCGGTCCGGTCGGCCTG
>NZ_JBMCZA010000190.1:33717-38630 GCF_048654705.1 Nocardioides sp. CPCC 206348 | reverse complement strand
ACCGTGACGGTGAAGCTCGTCGTCACGCTCCCGACCGGCTTCACCATGACCCTTGCTCCGCCGATGCGCACCGTCGTCGACGGCGAGACGACCTCGTTCGGGCTCACCATCAACCGTGGCCTGCTCGCCGGTCCCGTGGGCCTCACCGTCTCCGGCGTGCCGCAACACGCCACGGCCACCGTGAGTCCGTCGTTGTCGATCCTCGGCAACACCGCGACCATCACGATCAGGACGGCGACCAACGTCGTACCCGGCACCTACCTCATCACCGTCTCGGGCAAGGCGTTGCTGTCCTCGGCCGTCGCGTCGGCGTACCTCGTCGTGCTGTCGCAGACCTATCCGGACTTCCCGGTCTCCGGCGAACCCGATCGCGAGCTGGCGCCGGGCGCACCGGAAGCCGCGATCGACATGGCGATCACCAACCCGTTCAACGCGGCGATGACCGTGTCGAACATCGGCGTGACCATCGAGGGCACCGACACGAGCGACCAGCCCGGCGGTTGCGCGGTCGACAACTTCGAGATCCTCGCGTACGGCGGCCCGGCCACCCTGGTCGTACCGCCGAACAGCACCCGCACCCTGTCCCAGCTCGGCGTCGCGCGGGCCGACTGGCCGGCGATCCGAATGCTCAACGCGCCGGCCAACCAGGACATGTGCAAGGGCGTCCAGGTCGACCTTCGCCTCAACGCGAAGGGAGACGGCGCATGAACGCCCGTCGCGTCTCCACGTCGCGCAAGTGGTCCGCCGCCGAGCGCCGCAACCACCGCCCCCAGCCGCGCCATGTCGCCGCGCGCGCACGGCACGGACTACGGAACGCGCGGATCGAGGTGATCGGCGTCGTGGCCGTCTCCGTCGCGGTCCTGCTCGTGCTTGCCGGCAGCGTCGTCGCCTACTTCGGCGCCACCGGCACCGACTCCGCCGCCGGCGGCGTGGGCACGCTCGCCGCGCCCACGAACGTCGCAGCCACCCAGGTCGGCACCAGTTCGAGCGTGAACGTCACCTGGACCGCCTCGGCGGGCACACCCGTCCCGGACGGCTACTACGTCACCCGCACGACGGGAGTGAGCACCGCGAATGCCTGCGGCAGCTCCCCCGCCAGCCTGATCACCAGCGCCGCCTGCACCGACACCCCGGTCGCCAACGGCACCCACACCTACCGCGTCATCGCGGTGTACAGGTCCTGGACCGCGACGTCCGCCCCCGCGAACGTGACCGTCACGGTCGTCGTGACCGCTCCGCCGGTGATCACCGCGATCATTCCCGCCAATGGCGCCTTCGGCGCGTCCTTCGGTGCCATCTCCTGCTCGAACCCGAACGACCGCCGGATCTGCGCCAACGTCACAGCGGGAGCCGGAACCGTCGCCTCCGTGACCGTGCAGGTCAAGCGTGCCTCGGACGGGAAGTGCTACGACGGCAGCGGCGACCTGGAATCGGACTGGAACCTGGCGCCCGCCTGCACGACCGGTGTCCCGTTGACTCTCTCCGGGGCTCCGACGTACGCCACCGGACGCCTCTTCGGCAACGGCTACGCCGAGGACGACGTCTACACCTTCACGGTGACGGCGACGAACAGCCTCGGCGGGACCGCGTCCGCCTCCACGACGCGGGCCATCGACAACGCGCTCCCCACCGGCACGCTGGCTCCGACGGTCTCGGCCACCGGCGACAACATCGTGATCACGGCGAGCGACCTCAACGGGATCGCCTCGATCTCCTACCGCATCGACGCGAACGCAGGAGCGTTCCAGTCCGTCACCGGACCGGGCCCGGTCACCCTGCCCACGCTCACCCCGGGCACGCACCAGGTCGACTACTTCTTCACCGACAACGCCGGTCGGTCATCGGCCACGGTCAACAACACCGTGGTGACGGTCGACAACGCCGCGCCGTCGGTCAACGGGCTCGTGCCTGCGACAGGAGCCAACGGGACGACCTACCAGGACGTCGACTGCACCCTCGGCGGCGGCACGCTCCGGCTCTGCGCCAACGTCACCGAGAACGGCGTCAGCGGACTTGCATCCGTCACGTACCAGCTCAAGCGCCTGTCGGACGGCAAGTGCTACGACGGCGCCGGCGCCAACGCCGCCTCGGACTGGACCACCAACTGCAGCGTGGTCCTCACGATGTCCGTGAGCACCGCTCCGGTGTACCGCACTCCGTCGATCCTGAACGCCGGCTACAACGCCGCCGACACCTACGTGTTCACCGTGACGGCGACCGACGTCGCCGGCAACGTCGGCACCGCGTCCAGCACGTTCACCCTCGGCACACCAGCCGCGATGACCGGGGCAGGCATCCCTCCGGCAGGGACGTCGTCCGACGTCCAGGCCGAGTAGCCGCTCGCTGCTCAGCTCTCGTCGTCGAGCCCGTCGAGCCCGTCGAGCCCGTCGGTCACGGCGGGCACCTTCGGCTCCGCCAGGTGCTCGGCGGCCGCCCGGCGGGAGGACTCACGGATCTCGAAGATCTCCGTGGCGAATCCTCCCACCGCGTTGGCGACGTCACCGACGGCCTTGGTCAGGATCGTGGCCACCTCGCCCACCGTGTGGGCAGCGGCTTCCGCCCCTGACTGCACGGCGTCCTTGGCGATCTCGGCCTTGCTGAGGTGGTCGCGTCCGTCGTTCATGGGTCCAGTGTCCCCTGTGAGGGCTCAGGCAGCCAACGAGTCGTCGGTCACGGCCTGCGGCCCACGGACCGGAGCAGCCTTCGACGTACCGCCCGGGAAGGAGAGGCGGACGATCTTGCGGAACACGCTGAAGAGCTGCGTGTGGAGCGGGCCCTTGTTGTAGGGCAGGCCGTAGCGCTCGCAGATCTCCTGGACCTCGACGGCCATCTCCGGGTAGCGGCGGGCCGGGATGTCGGGGAACAGGTGGTGCTCGATCTGGTGCGACAGGTTGCCGCTCATCACGTGCATCAGCTTGCTGCCGGTGATGTTGGCCGAGCCGAGCATCTGGCGCAGGTACCACTGGCCGCGGGACTCGTTCTCGGTCTCCTCCTCGGTGAACGTCGCGACGCCCGCCGGGAAGTGGCCGCAGAAGATGATGTTGAACGTCCAGATGTTGCGGACGATGTTGGCGGCGAAGTTGCCCGCCAGGGTGCTCAGGAAGAACGGACCGGTCAGGACCGGGAAGAGCACGTAGTCCTTGAGGACCTGCTTGCCCATCTTCTTGCGGATCCGGCGCCAGACGGGGGCGTTCTCGCCACCGAACATCTTGCGGCGACCCGCGAAGACCTCCTCGGTCTCGAGGTCGTGCAGGGCGACGCCCCACTCGAAGAAGGTCATCAGCAGGAACGCCCACAGCGGGTTGCCGAGGTAGTAGGGGTTCCACTTCTGGTCCTCGTCCATGCGGAGGATGCCGTAGCCCACGTCGCGGTCCTTGCCCACGATGTTGGTGTACGTGTGGTGCATGTAGTTGTGGCCGTACTTCCAGTTCTCGGCCGGGGCCATCGTGTCCCAGTCGAACTGGCGCGAGTTGAACGCCGGGTCGCCCATCCAGTCGTACTGGCCGTGCATCACGTTGTGGCCGATCTCCATGTTGTCGAGGATCTTCGACACGCTCAGGGAGGCGACGGCCAGCGGCCAGGCCGGCGGCAGGTAGAACAGGGCGCGGCCGGCGATCTCGAAGCTGCGCTGGGCCTTGACGACCTTGCGGAGGTACTCCGCGTCGGGCTCGCCGAGGTCGGCGATCACGCGCAGGCGCAGCTCGTCGAGCTCGGCGCCCAGCTGGTCGATCTCGGCGAAGGTCAGGCCGTGGTACTTCTCGTTCGCGTCGCGCTCGGCGATCACGGTGGACTCGGAAATCGTGTCAGTCATCAGAAACTCCTTCGGTGGTTGAGGTACGAGCGGAGCGAGCCTCGAAGCTCAGAGGTCGATGTGGCAGTCACCGGCGGCGGCGGTCACGCAGATGCGGACCTCCTCGTCCGGCACGGCGGACTCCTCGCCGGTCAGGATGTTGCGGACGGTTCCTGCGGTCTTGGTGCGGGTGCAGGAGAAGCAGATGCCCATGCGGCAGCCGAACTCGGGCGTGAGGCCCGCTTGCTCGGCCTGCTCGAGGATGCTGGCGCCGGAGGCGGCGACGGTCTTTCCGGAGCGGGTGAAGGCGATGTCGCCCTCGATCTCCTCGCCGGGCCGGGCGGCCCGCGCGACGGAAGGCTTGAAGAACTCCATGCGCAGTCGGGGCGACTCGTCGTACGCCGCCTTGACCAGCTCCACGAGCCCGGGAGGACCACAGAGCCAGGTGTCGGTGTCCTTGTAGTCCGCGACGAGGCGGCGCAGCTCGAACTCGCTGAACACCTGGTCGCCGTAGCGCAGGTGCACGTCGATGCCGTTGTCCGCGGCGGCAATCTCCGCGAGCTCGTCGGCGAAGATCTGGTCCTCGGCGCTGCGGGCGAAGTGCAGGAAGGTGACCTTGCGCCCGGCGTGGGCCACGCCGTTGCGCTGGTACCCGTCACGCAGCAGCGTGCGGATCATCGACATCGCGGGGGTGATGCCCGAGCCACCGGTGATGAAGACCAGGCGGCTGATCGTCGGCGTCGCCGGGCTCTCGACGAGGGTGAACTCGCCCTGCGCCTGGCTGAGGTGGAGAACCTGGCCCGCCTGCGCCTCCCGGACGAGGTACGACGACACCTGGCCCTCGTCGTGGGCGCGGATGGTGAGCGTGAACCGCTCCCCCTTGCCCGATGCGGCCGAGGAGATCGAGAACGCGCGGGTGTAGCGCTTGGCCACACCGGGGATCTCGACGCCGACCAGGACGTGCTGGCCGGCCTGGTGCCCGCGCCACGTGGACGTGGGCTGCAGCGTCAGTGTCGCGACGGGGGCATCCCCGTCGGTCTCGCGGTGGACCGAGACGATCCGGGCGCGGACGTCGTGGGCGGCCCACATCGGGTTGAATCGTTCGAGGTAGCGGTCGACCCCG
>NZ_JBMCZA010000190.1:33436-33707 GCF_048654705.1 Nocardioides sp. CPCC 206348 | reverse complement strand
CGCCGACAGCGCGGGTGGGGAGTGCCGCCGGTTCGGAGATGAGCGCGGACATCGCGCCTCCTTCGGTGGAAGTTTGGGTGTACGTCTGTACACCGAAACTCTGACGGACCTCGCGCCGACGGTCAACGCATGACACGCGTGACAGTGCACACATGTTCACTCAAGGTAGGATGTCGAGGTGACCGAGACCCGCGTGGAGCGCAAGGAGAAGACGCGCCGCGCCATCCTCGACGCCGCTCTCACACTGTCCGCCGACACGACCCTGGTGGCG
>NZ_JBMCZA010000190.1:33359-33426 GCF_048654705.1 Nocardioides sp. CPCC 206348 | reverse complement strand
TGCGGGCTGGCGAGCGCGCCGACGAGACGCGAGCGCAGCAGCAGGCCGAGGGGCGAGGCGATCCTGG
>NZ_JBMCZA010000190.1:31687-33349 GCF_048654705.1 Nocardioides sp. CPCC 206348 | reverse complement strand
CTCTCCCTGCGACAGGTCGCGAAGGAGGTCGGCATCGTGCCGACCGCGTTCTACCGCCACTTCCCCTCGATCGACGACCTCGGCCTGGCGCTGGTCGAGGAGTCCCTCGACACCTTGCGCAGCCTGCTGCGCGAGCTGCGGCACACCGTCGGCAACGACGCCCGTTCGATCATCGACGGATCGGTCACGGTCCTGGTCGAGCAGGTCCGCCAGCACCACGCCCACTTCGGCTTCATCGCCCGCGAGCGGTTCGCCGGTCCGCAGCCGGTCCGCGAGGCGATCGCCCACGGCATCGAGCTGGCCGAACGCGAGCTCGCCACCGACCTCGCCCACCTGCCCGGCACCGACCAGTGGTCGGAGATCGACCTGCAGACGCTGTCCTCGCTGATCGTCGGCGCCATGGTGACCACTGCCGAGCGACTGCTGACGGCCGGGCCCGGGTCCCCCGCCGAACGCAGGATCGCCGACAGCACCCGCGCCCAGCTCCGGATGATGCTGATCGGCGCCAAGCACTGGCGCTCGGAGCGCTGACGACGCCACGGGCCGACCGTCACGCTCGTCACGTTCGATGGACGTGGCCCGCCACGACCGTCACGATGGCGCGGTGCCTGCCGCTCCCCTGACGACCACGCTCGGTACCGCTGCCCGCAACGCCTGGGCGATCTCGCCCTTCGGCGACGGCGTCGAGCAGTACGACGGCCTGCCGGCGACCGTCCTCAGCGACGAGCCGCACCGCCGCCTGACCCGCTACGACCGCACCACGTCTGCGACGGCGTCCCGTCCCGTGTTGCTGGTGCCGCCGCTCGCCGTGTCCGCACGGTGCTTCGACCTGCGACCCGGCCAGAGCCTGGCCGCCCACCTGGTCGGCGCCGGCCGGGCGACGTACCTCGTGGACTACGGGGCGATCGGGTTCGCGGACCGCGCCATGGGCTTCGAGACGTGGGTCGACGACATCCTGCCCACGGCGATCCACCAGGTCCTCGCCGATCACCGGGCCGACGGTGTCGACGCCGCTGATGGCGTCGACCTGGTCGGCTGGTCCCTCGGCGGCACGATGAGCCTGCTGACGGCTGCCTCGCACCCCGGACTGCCCATCGCGTCGCTCACGGCGTTCGGCACGCCGATCGACTACCGGCAGATCCCGGCCGTGCAGCCGCTGATCACCGCCGACCGGCTGATCGGATCGCGCGCGATGGTGGCACCGACGGCCGTCCTGGGCGGCGTACCCCGGCACCTGGTCCGCGCCAGCTATCGCGCCATGGCACCGCGTCGCGAGATGACCAAGGCCCTCCACCTGGCCCGGCACCTCCTCGACACCGAGGCACTGGCCCGCACCATCGCGATCGACGACTTCATCGGCGAGATGCCCGGCTACCCGGGCCGCGCGTACCACCAGATCCACACCCGCCTCATGGCGCGCAACGAGCTCCACTCCGGCGTGGTCCACCTGAGCGGTGACCGCGCGGTCCGCCTCGACGCCATCACGGCGCCGGTGCTGTTCGTGGGCAGCGAGACCGACAACATCGCCAACGGCCCGTCCGTCCGCGCGGGCGTGGACGTCGTACCCGGCGCGCGCTACGCCGCCGCAGACGGACTCAGCCACCTCGGCCTGGTCGCCGGTCCCCGCGCCGCCCAGCTGAGCTGGACGGCGATGGACGACTT
>NZ_JBMCZA010000190.1:22026-31651 GCF_048654705.1 Nocardioides sp. CPCC 206348 | reverse complement strand
GGTCAGTGCGCGGCGGGCGCGCCTTCGGGGGCGTCCACCTTGGACGGCAGCAGCAGTGCGAGCAGGACCACCACGACGCCTGCCCCGGCTCCCGCGAGGAACGCCCACTCGAGGCCACCGACGAACGCGTGGCCGGGATCGCTCCCGGACGCGGCCAGCGACTCCGACCGGTTGGACATGAGCGCGATCAGCAGCGCCGCACCCATGGCACCGGCCACCTGCTGGAGCGCGCCCAGCAGCGAGGAGCCGTGGGAGTAGAGCTCCGGCGGCAGGTCACCCAGGCCGATGGTGAAGACCGGCGTGAAGATCAACGCCAGGCAGGCCATCAGGCCGACGTGGATGAGCAGCAGCTGCCAGTACGGCGTGTCCACGGCGATGCGGCTCAGCAGGACCAGCGCGACGGTCATGCCGACTGCGCCGGGGATCACCAGCACCCGGGATCCGAAGCGGTCGTAGACCTTGCCCACCTGCGGACCGAGCAGGCCCATCGCCAGGCCGCCCGGCATCACCAGGAGGCCGGCCTGCAGCTCGGTGAGCCCGCGCAGCTGCACGAGGTACAGCGGCAGGAGCAGCATCGAGCCCAGGAACGCCATGAACGCGGCCGACATCAGCAGCAGCGACTTGGCGTAGGTGGGGCGCAGCAGCGTGCGCAGGTCCAGCAGCGGCACGCTCGTGCGCTGGAGGCGGATCTGGTAGGCCACGAAGGCGGCGACCAGGAGCACGCCGATGCCGATGTAGCCGGACGTCTCTTCCCACCCGCTCGCGCCGAGCTTGCTGAGCCCGTACACGAGGAAGCTGAAGCCGGCGGCTGACAGCACCACCGAGAGCCAGCTGACCTTGCTGACCTGCGGTTCGCCGACGTTGACGAGCGCCCGCAGGCCGAAGTAGCCGACCAGCGCTGCGATCGGCAGCACGACACCGAAGATCAGGCGCCACGAACCCGCCTCGAGGATGAGGCCGGAGGCCGTCGGGCCCAGGGCCGGAGCGACCGAGATGGCGAGCGTCACCTGCCCCATCACCCGACCGCGGTCCTCGGCGGCCACGACCGTCATCAGCGTGGTCATCAATAGCGGCATCATCACGGCGGTGCCGGCCGCCTGGACGACCCGCCCGGCGATGAGCACCTCGAAGGTCGGCGCGACCATGGCGAGTGCGGTGCCGGTGGCGAACGTGATCATCGCCGTGGAGTACGCCACCCGGGTCGACACGCGCTGGAGGAACCAGCCGGTCAGCGGGATCACCGCGGCCATGGTCAGCATGAACGACGTCATCACCCACTGAGCCGTGCGCTCGGTGACCTTGAACTCGTCGATCAGCGCCGGCAGGGCGTTGACCATGATGGTCTCGTTGAGGATCACGACGAACGTCGCCGCGACCAGGAGCTTGATCACCAGAGGCGTGCGGCCCGGGGTTGCCGAGCTCGTGAACTCCTCCTCGAACTCGGCGATGTCGCCGGTCTCGATGGGCGCAGTCATGGGAGGTCCTATCGGTTGGTGGTGGCTTGGGCCAGCGGTGGCCGGCCGCCATCAGGTGCATCTCGATGATCGGTGGGCCCGTCGCTCACTACTTCTACGAACGGGCCGTCATCGTTTCGACAGCGGAAGCGACGAAAAATCATCGGAGTTCGTCGAAACCCTGTGGACGTCAATGCTCCCGCACCCGGGGAGATTCCCGCCAACGAATAAAACCTGCGAGCAACCTGCGAGCAGCTCAGGCCGTGACGTCCCGGCTCAGTGCCGTCTCCCCCGCCAGTCCGGACAACTTGTGCGGATTGCGCATCGCATAGATCCGCGCGATGCGGTCCCCCTCGAACACCAGGCTGACGGCCGTGAGCTCGCCCTCGACGTCGATCCGGGCCGCCGGCGCACCGTTGATCCAGACCATCTCCACCACGCCACCGGGCGCGAACAGGGCGAAGTTGGACAGCAAGCGGGCGACCGGGTCCGCACCACTGAGTGGCTTGCGGATCGCCTGCGCGATGCCACCGCCGTCGGCCTTCATCACCACGTCCGGAGCGAGCACGTCGAGCAGCGCCTGGACGTTGCCGGTCTGCACGGCCGCGAGGAACCTCTCCACGACGGCTCGCTGCTCGGTCCGGTCGACGGCGACGCGAGGTCGCCGGGCTGCGACGTGGTTGCGCGCCCGCAGCGCGATCTGTCGCACCGTGGCCGACGGCTTCCCCACGGCCTCCGCGATCTCGTCGTACGGCGTGTCGAAGACCTCGCGCAGCACGAACACCGCGCGTTCGGTCGGCCCGAGCGTCTCCAGCACCGTCATCATCGCCATCGACACGCTCTCGGCGAGCTCGATGTCATCGGCCACGTCCGGGGCGGTCAGCAGGGGCTCGGGGAGCCATTCACCGACGTACTCCTCACGACGGCGGGCCATCGTGCGCAATCGATTGAGCGCCTGCCGGGTGACGATGCGGACCAGGTAGGCGCGCGGCTGCTGCACCTGCGACTGGTCCACATCGGCCCACCGCAACCACGTCTCCTGGACGACGTCCTCGGCGTCGGCCGCCGAACCGAGCATCTCGTAGGCGACGGTGAACAGCAGGTTCCGATGCCGGACGAACGGGTCCTCGCTCACAGCGTCGAGGGTACGACGTCCGCGGGCTCGGCCATCGGACGCAGACCGCACGATGCGGCGAAGCCCTCTGACTCGATGCCGAGCGCGACATTGCCGCGCGCCATCAGGTTCGCCATGCCGACGTAGGACGTCAGCTCGACCAGGCCGGGTGCACCGAGTGCGTCGAGCAGTCGTGCCGACAGCTCGTCGGTGACGGTGGGCGGCGTGGCCGTCACCGCCTCGGCGTACTCGAGGACGTCACGCTCGAGCGGCGTGAACACCTCGGACGTCCGCCAGAGCGGCACTTCGCGCGCCTTGTCGAGGTCGAGGCCCTCGTTGTGGGCCTGGAAGTAGCCGAGGTCGAGGCAGAAGCTGCACCCGATCTGCGCGGCCACGGCCATGTGCGCGTAGGACTTGAGGTCGAGGTCGACCTCGTTCCACTTCCGCGACTTCTGCCCCAGGGCCATGGTGGCCTTGAGTGCCGGCTTGTGGTGCCACAGGACGCCGAGCGACTCAGGCACCTTGCCGAGCATCTTCTTGCTGAACGTCTTCACCAGGGATCCGTACACACCATCGATCGGGATGGCCGGGACGCGCGTCGTGCTGGTCATTTCTGTCTCCTCCTGTGGGGTGGGTTCGACATGAAGACACCGACGAACCACCCGATGTGACAGGCAGGAGAAAAGAAATCAGCGAGTGAAGATGATCTTCCCGAAGACGTCGCCCGATGCCATGGCCGCGAACCCGTCGCGGGCCTCGGTCATCGGCAGCACCCGGTCGATCACGGGCCGCAGGCCCGTGGCGTCGAGCATCGTGACGAGGGAAGCGAGCTCGTCGCGCGTGCCCATCGTCGAACCGATGACGCTCAGCTGCAGGAAGAAGATCCGGGTCAGCTCGGCGTCGTCGAGGTTCGGGCCCGAGGTGGTGCCGGAGATGACGATCTTGCCGCCCGGGCGGAGTGCGCGGATCGAGTGCGACCAGGTCGCGCGTCCGACGGTCTCCATCACGGCGTCGACCTTCACCGGCAACCGGGCGCCCGACTCGTAGACCTCGTGGGCGCCGAGCTCGAGCGCCTTCGCGCGCTTGGCCTCGTCACGGCTGGTCGCCAGCACCTTCAGCCCACCGGCGCGCGCAAGGGCGATGAGCGCGGTGGCCACTCCGCCACCGGCACCCTGGACCAGCACGGTGTCACCGGCCTTCAGGCCACCCTGCGTGAAGAGCATCCGGTAGGCGGTCAGCCAGGCCGTCGGCAGGCACGCTGCTTCCTCGAAGGACATCGAGGCCGGCTTCGGGACGATGTTGCCCCTCGGCACGATCACCTTGTCGGCGAAGGTGCCCTGGTGCCGCTCGGAGAGCAGCGACCGGCGCGGGTCGAACGTCTCGTCACCGCGCCACAGGGGGTCGGAGACCACCGCGTGGACGACGACCTCGTTGCCGTCCTCGTCGTACCCCGCTGCGTCGCAGCCCAGGATCATCGGCAGCGCCTCGGCCTTGAGGCCGACGCCGCGCAGCGACCAGAGGTCGTGGTGGTTCAGCGAGGCCGCCTTGACCGTGACGGTGGCCCAGCCCTCGGGCGCGACCGGGTCGGGACGTTCCCCGACCACCAGTCCGGTCAGCGGTTCGTCGGCGGAAGCGGCAAAGGAATCGGCGTAGACAGCGAACACGAGAGACGAGCCTATCGGCAGGTCAGGCTCGTGCGACGCCGTCCCGGCGTGCGGCCTCCGCCACGGCCGCGGCAACGGCCGGCCCGACCCGCGGGTCGAACGGCGAGGGGATCACGAACTCCTCGGTGAGGTCGTCACCGACGAGGGCAGCCAGCGCGTCGGCAGCGGCGACCTTCATGCCCTCGGTGATGGCGCTCGCGTGCACGTCGAAGGCGCCGCGGAAGATCCCCGGGAAGGCCAGCACGTTGTTGATCTGGTTCGGGAAGTCCGAGCGTCCGGTGGCCACGATCCGCGCGTGCCGGTGGGCGACGTCGGGGTGGACCTCGGGGTTCGGGTTCGCCATCGCGAAGATGATCGCGTCGTCGGCCATGGTCGCGACGACCTCTTCCGGCACGGTTCCGCCGGACACGCCGACGTAGACGTCGGCGCCGTTGAACGCGTCGGCGAGGGTGCCACGGCGACCACACAGGTCGGCGGTCAGCTCGGCCAGCGCCTTCTTCGACGGGGTGAGGTCGTTGCGGTCCGAGCTCACGACGCCCTTGCGGTCGGTCACCGCGATGTCGCGGATGCCCGCAGCGAGCAGGATCTTCGCGATCGCCACGCCGGCGGCACCGGCGCCGGAGATGACGACGCGGGTCGTCTCGGCCGAGCGCCCGGTCAACTTGAGCGCGTTGGTCAGCGCCGCCAGGGTCACCACGGCGGTGCCGTGCTGGTCGTCGTGGAAGACCGGGATGTCCAGCGCCTCCTTGAGGCGGTCCTCGATCTCGAAGCAGCGCGGCGCCGAGATGTCCTCGAGGTTGATCCCCCCGAAGCTCGGCGCCAGGCGCACGACGGTCTCGATGATCTCCTCGACGTCGGTCGTCGCGAGGCAGATCGGAATGCCGTCGACGCCACCGAACTGCTTGAAGAGGATCGCCTTGCCCTCCATCACCGGCATGGCCGCGGCCGGGCCGATGTCACCGAGGCCGAGGACGGCGGTGCCGTCGGTCACGATCGCCACGGTGTTGGGGACCCACGTGTAGTGACGGGTCAGGCTCGGATCGGCAGCGATCGCCTCACAGACCTCGGCGACACCGGGGGTGTAGGCGAGGGAGAGCTGGTCCTTGGTACTGACGTCGGCCGTGGGGACGGTCGCCATCTTCCCGCCGACGTGCAGATCAAAGACCGGTTCGCCCGCGTGCGGGTGGGAAGGAGGAACGTCAGCGGCCACGACCGGCAATCCTCGCACACGCACGGCCGTTACCTCGCGACTGTCCGGATGAGACAGGTCACAGCAGGTGCGGTCGCGGCCAGACCCGAAGCCGCGCCACGCCCAGGACGTCGTCGGGCGCGATCGCGCCGCGGTGCCGGGAGTCGGTGCTGGCCTCGGGGTTGTCCCCCACCAGCCACCAGCGGGGCCCGCGCCGTTCGCTGGCCCGCTTGATCACCAGGGTGTCGTCGGGGAACCGGGCCACCACGACCTGGCCGGGGCGCACCCGGGCGCCGTACGACACCAGCAGGCGGTCGCCCGCGGACAGGGTCGGTTCCATCGATTCGCCGCGTACGACGGCGATGCCGATCCGGCCGCCGAACCTGTGGCGGCGTCCCGACGTACGACCTGCCGTTGCCCTGCCTGCCATGCCGAGTAGTGTCGCAGGCGCAGCTTCGTTCCCCATCGAACTCAGGAGAGGACCCACATGTTCTCGCGTCTCATTCCCAGCCTGATCGCCCCGTCGATCGAGGTTTCCGCGCACTGCGACCTGCCGTGCGGCGTCTACGACCCCGCCCAGGCCCGTATCGAGGCCGAGTCGATCAAGGCCGTGATCGCCAAGGCACTCGACAGCGACGACCCGGACTTCCGCACCCGCGCGGTCCTCATCAAGGAGCAGCGCTCCGAGCTGGTCAAGCACCACCTGTGGGTGCTGTGGACCGACTACTTCAAGCCGCCGCACTTCGAGGCGTACCCGCAGTTGCACACGCTGATCAACGAGGCGACCAAGCTCGCCGGTGCCGGTGGCACCAAGGGCACCCTCGACGCCGGCGTGGCCGACCAGTTGCTCGCCAAGATCGACGAGATCGCCGAGATCTTCTGGGCGACCAAGAAGGCCTGACGAACCGGGACCAACGTCCCGATTCTGGAACCGCACGTCCTTCGGGGCGTGCGGTTCCTGTCATTTGGTCCGGCAGTGCCGATGGGCACCTCACGTACTCGGGCAACCCCTAGGCCCGGGACCACCGGAGGGAGACACCCGCGATGCATCGCGCCCTGTTCAAGATCCTCGTCGTCCTCGGCCTCGGCCTCGGCCTGACATTCACGTCCACGCCCGTTGCGGGCGCGAGTACTCCGACCGCTGACCGTACGACGGTCGTCGCCGCCCAGACGGCACCGGACTGCGCCGCCCAGGAGGCCGCCCTGGCCAAGGCTCGCGCCAACTACGGCAGCCGGGTCAGCACCGCCAAGAAGGTGCGCAACATCCTGGCCAAGGCCCAGCGTGCCGAGAAGCGCGCCAAGACCCGCAAGGCCAAGAAGGCCCGCCACGCCAAGGTGGTCAAGGTCAGCAAGCAGTTCAAGGCCGAGATGGTGAAGGTCCGCGCCGGCCTGGCCGTCGTCCGGATCCACCAGAACCGGGTCACCTCCTGCAAGAACGTGGTGCCGACCGGGCCGACCGCCAGCCCGATCCAGACCCTCTGCGACGCCGGCGTCCCCCAGGAGATCTGCGACATCCTGGGCCAGCTCGTCCCCGGTGGCTCGACGGCGAGCCCGCTCTACCTGCTCTGCCAGAGCGCACCCCAGGCGAAGCCGCTGTGCGACCTGATCTCGGCCGGTACCGCACCCAACCCCGCCGACCTGCTCAATGTCGTCAACACCGTGCTGGGTGCCCTCGGCCTCGGTGACCTGCTGGACGACCTGCTCGACGGCCTCGGGCTCGGCACCGTGCTGGACCTGGACGACCTGCTGGACCTGCTCGACCTGCTGGGTGGCCTGCTGCCCTGACCGTGCCTCCGGCCCGATGACGGCCGCGCTCCCCCGGGGAGCGCGGCCGTTGTCGTAGGCTCGTGCCGTTCAGGTCCCCAGCCAACCCCTCGAGGAACGGTATGCCCGAGACGAGCACCCCCGTGTCCGGTGACACCGCCACCGCAGGTGACCCCACGGAGGTCGAGCTCCGTCTCCCTGCCGATGGCGCCTACGCAACGGTGCTGCGCACCCTGACCGCCGGCCTGGCGGCCCGCCTGGACTTCACCATGGACGACATCGAGGACCTCCGCATCGCGGTGTCCGAAGCGGCGGCGATGGTGCTCGACGAGGCCGACGACGGCGCCGTCCTGGACTGCCGGTTCCGGCTGACCCCGGGCGAGCTGATGCTGACGATCAGCACCGACTCCCAGTCGCCGACGCCGCCGGACTACGAGAGCTTCGGGTGGCAGGTCCTGGCGACGCTGGCGGCCGAGGCCGCGATCGACACCGCGCCCGGCTCCTACGCGGTGCGCCTCACGGTGCGGTCGTCGCTCGAGTCATGACTGCCGACCTCTCTCGGGGGAGCGCTGGCAGCGGACGGTCGGCTGCAACCGAACGGACCCGACGCATCAGCGCCCTGCTGTTCCTGTGGCTGCGCGACCCGGACGCCTTCGAGGACATCCGTGACGACGTCCTCGACGAGTTCCGCGCGGACGACGTCTGCCAGGCCCTGCTGCGCAAGGACCCGCGCGAAGCCCTCCTCGAGCTGCACATGCCGCTGGTGGAGCACTGTGCGCGGCGCTTCCGCAACCGCGGCGAGCCCTACGAGGACCTGGTCCAGGTCGGCACCATCGGCCTGATCAAGTCCGTCGACCGCTTCGACACCGACCGCGGCGTGGAGTTCTCCACCTACGCCACGCCCACGATCATCGGCGAGATCAAGCGGTACTTCCGGGACAAGGGCTGGGCGATCCGGGTCCCGCGACGACTGCAGGAACTGCGGATGCAGATCAGCGCGACGACCGCCGAGCTCACGCAGAGCCTGGGCCGCTCCCCCACGGCCCGGGAGCTGTCGGAGGTCCTCGGCTGCTCGGTCGAGGAGATCGTCGAGGGCCTGGAGTCGAGCAACGCCTACTCCACGCTGTCCCTCGACGCCACCGACGACGACTCCGACCGCGGCGGCGGGCAGAGCATGCTCGACGCGATGGGCATCGACGACGAGGCCCTCGAGCACGTCGAGATCCGCGAGTCGGTCAAGCCGCTCCTGGAGAACCTCCCGCCGCGCGAGAAGAAGATCCTGCTGCTCCGCTTCTTCAAGAACATGACGCAGTCCCAGATCGCCGAGGAGATCGGCGTCTCGCAGATGCACGTCTCGCGGCTGCTCGGCCGCACCCTCGAGCAGCTGCGGGAGTCGCTGGAGTCCGAGGCCTGACCAGACCTGCCGGACCCAGGTCAGGTGCGCGGCGCGGTCGGATCGTGCTCGAGTGCCTCGAGGGTGTCGGGGTGCAGCAGCCCGGCCAGCACGATGCCCGCGCACAGCACCAGGCCGATCGTCACCGGCAGGTGCTCGCGCAGGTTCCAGGCGAGCCCCAGCGCGATCAGCTGGGTGAGCAGGACCGGTCCGCGGGCCCAGGTGCTCCGCCTGAAGAGTCCCCAGGCCGCGCCGAGCAGGACGACGGCGTACACGAGCAGGAAGCCGGCGGTGGACAGGCCCAGCGCCATCCGCCCGGACGTCACGCTGGCGAACTCCAGGACCGCCAGACAGAGCAGCACGATGCCCTCGACTCCGACCAGCGACGCCGCTACGGTCAGTGGCGGCGGGTTCTGGGCGGGCTCCACGGGGCTCTCGGTCACAAGTTTCAGCCTAGTTGCACGCTCAGGAGCACCCTTTGTGACCCATCCGACCACCCGAATTGCTTGATATGTGAAGGATTCCTTGGAAGCCTTACGGAAGCGATCGTGAAACCGTTCACTTTTGCGGTCTCACGTATGCCCGCAGCCGGGCCACCAGCACGTAGGAAAGAAGGCATCTCCACCCATGGATTGGCGACACGTCTCCGCATGCCTCGATGAGGATCCGGAGCTGTTCTTCCCGATCGGCAACACCGGCCCGGCCATCCTCCAGATCGAGGAGGCCAAGGCCGTGTGCCGGCGCTGCGACGTGCGCGAGCAATGCCTCGCGTGGGCGCTCGAGGCGGGACAGGACCACGGTGTCTGGGGTGGCCTCAGCGAGGACGAGCGTCGCGCGCTGAAGCGCCGCAACGCCCGGGCCCGCGTCCGCACCCCCGTCTGACTCGTTGGGCGCTGCCGGGCTCACTCGACCGGGAGGCTGATGCCTGCCCGGGTGCCACCGTCGACGCTGTGTCCCAGCGTCAGGTGTCCTCCGAGCTCGGACTCGACCAGGGTGCGCACGATGGACAGCCCCAGGCTGGTCGCGGCGTCCAGGTCGAACCCGTCG
>NZ_JBMCZA010000190.1:17653-21960 GCF_048654705.1 Nocardioides sp. CPCC 206348 | reverse complement strand
TCGTCGCCGTCCGCGTAGCCGTGCTCGGCGGCGTTCTGCATCAGCTCCATGACGACCATCGCCAGCGGCGTGGCGATCTCGGACGCGAGGACGCCGAAGCTGCCCTCGCGGCGGACCTGGACCTTCGCAGCGGTCGACCCCACGTCGATCACCAGGCGCGCCAGGCGGTCGGCGATGTCGTCGAAGGCGACGGTCTCCTCGACGGCCTGGCTCAGCGTCTCGTGGACGATCGCGATCGACCCGACCCGTCGTACGGCCTCCTCGAGGGCTGCGGCAGCCTCGGGTGACTCGATCCGGCGCGCCTGCAGGCGCAACAGGGCCGCGACGGTCTGCAGGTTGTTCTTCACCCGGTGGTGGATCTCCCGGATGGTGGCGTCCTTGGTGATCAGCTCGCGGTCGCGACGGCGCAGGTCGGTGACGTCGCGCAGCAGGATCATGCCGCCGATGTGGTCGCCCTTGGGGCGCAGCGGGATCGACCGGACGATCAGCGACACACCGTCACCGGGACCGCCCGCCGAGCCGAGCTCGGTGTCGCGATGCGCACGTCCGCCGAGGACGGCACTCAGGGTCTCCTCGTCGGGCCGCTTCTTCGGCGGCACCAGGTCACGGGTCAGGTCGGTGAGCAGCTGCCCCGTGAGGTCGCCGATGAGGCCCAGCTTGCGGAACACGGACAGCCCGTTCGGACTGGCGTAGATGACCCGGCCCTCGGCGTCGACGCGCAGGAAGCCGTCGCCGACCCGGGGCGAGTCGGCGTGGTCGCTGCGCTGGCCCGCGCTCGGGAACAGTCCCGCGGCGATCATGCTCGCGAGGTCGGAGGCGGTCTGGAGGTAGTTGATCTCGAGCAGGCTCGGGGTGCGCACGCCCAGCAGGTTCGTGTTGCGGCTGATCACCGCGATCACCCGGCCCTCCCGGCGCACGGGGATCGCCTCGACCCGCACCGGCACCTCGTCACGCCACTCGGGGTCGCCCTCGCGGGCGATCCGGCCGAGCTCGTAGGCGGCGTCGACGAGAGTACGGCGCCCGGCGGCCAGGAAGGTGCCGACGATGTCGTCGACGTACGCCGTGGGACCGGTCGTGGGACGCATCTGGTCCCCCGCCCAGAAGCCCTTTCCCTGCCGGTCGGGCAGCCACATGACGAGGTCGGCGAAGGACAGGTCGGCGATCACCTGCCAGTCGGCCTGGATCAGTTGCAGCCAGGCGACATCGGCGGCGTCGAGGTCCGTGTGACGCCGTGCAATCGCAGACAGGGAGGGCACGCGAGCAAACGTAACGGACCCGCCATCAACTCCTTCACCCCCTTTGGCACAATGACCCCGGGGGATTCGGTTCGGGCTGGTCCGTGGAGGGTTTTTCTTTGATGGCGTCGGTGGACTGGTCTCGTCTCCAGCGGGGCCTTCGCAACGGCGAACGCACGCCGCCCGCGGAGCATCGCCTTGCCGACCTCACAGCCGAGCTCACCCGCATGCTCGGCGATCCGGACCCCCAGATCCGCGACGGCCTCGCCTATCCGTTCCTCGCCACCTGGACCGAGCACGGCGTGTACGACGACCTGCTGGCCGGCCTCGGCGACGGCATGTGTGCTGGCCTGGAGGTCGGCCTGGGCGAGCGCGACACCGACTCGATCTTCCGGCGCAGCTTCTCCGCGCTCGTCCTCGGCGAGTGCATCGACCGCGACACCCGCGTCCGCCGCCAGCCGCCCACCCGCATCCTCCAGTGGGGCGACCGCCTCGCCGCGTGGTACGTCCGCGAGCAGGACCTGCGCGGCTTCGTACCCGGCAAGGGCTGGGCGCACGCCGCGGCCAACGGAGCCGACGCGCTCGGGGCGCTGGCCCGGTCGCCGTACTTCGGCTCGACCGAGCTCACCGTGCTCCTCGACATCATCGCCGACCGGGTGCTCTCCCCCGGCACCCCGCTGCTGGTCCACGGCGAGCCCGACCGGATCGCACACGCAGTCCTCGAGATCCTGCGCCGTGACCGCGTCCCGCTGGCCGTCGTCGAGCCCTGGGTGCGCCGGATCGAGGCCGGCGCGACCGACCGCGGCTCCCGCAGCCGTGACCCCTACGTCGCCAGCGGCAACGCGCAGGCGGTGCTGCGGGCGCTGTACCTCCAGCTCACGATCTCGCCGCGCCACCCCGCGATCCGTCCGGACCTGCTGCTGACGCTGGTCGACTCACTGCGGCGGATCCACCCCGCCTTCCTGGCCTGAGTCGGGCCTTTTCGCGCTCGCGCTGGCTAGGGTGCGGAGGTGACCTCCACTCCCCCGGATTCCGCCCCCGCCGAGCTCACCGGACACGCGGGCGAGCTCGGCGTCGCCGTTGCCCAGGCGCACGGCGTCCAGACCATGTTCACGCTGTCCGGCGCGCACGTCTTCCCGATGTACGACGGCGCCGTGAAGTCCCAGGCCGAGGGAGCCGTGGGCCCGCCCGTGTTGATCCTCGACGTGCGCCACGAGCAGACTGCCGCCTTCGCCGCGGAGGCGACCGGCAAGCTCACCCGGGTGCCCGGGCTCGCCGTGCTCACCGCCGGTCCCGGCGTCACCAACGGCGTCAGCGCCATGGCCCAGGCGAACTTCGCCGGCTCCCCGATGGTCGTCGTGGGGGGCCGAGCCCCCAACAACCGCTGGGGCACCGGCGCCCTGCAGGAGATCGACCACCTGCCGATCGTCACGCCGGTGACGAAGCACGCCGCGACCCTGATGACCGCAAACGACGTCGCCACCGGCTTCGACACCGCGTTCGCGCTGGCGCGGTCGTCGCACCGTGGTCCGACCTACGTCGACGTGCCGATGGACGAGTTCTTCAACGTCGGGTCCGGTTCGGTCCCGACGGTCGTCGACTACCGCGGGCAGGAGCCCGACAGCGACGCCATCGGGCGGATCGCTGCGCTGATCGCTCGCGCCGAGCGCCCCGTGCTGGTGCTCGGCACCGACGTGTGGGCCGACTTCGCCGAGGAGGCCGCGCTGCGCCTGGTCGAGGAGATGGGCCTGCCCGCCATCACCAACGGGATGGGGCGCGGCGTGGTCCCCGGCGGCCACCGGCTGCTCGTGACGAAGGCCCGCGGCGCGGCGCTCGGCGGCGCCGACCTGGTCGTGGTGGTCGGGACGCCGCTGGACTTCCGGCTCGGGTACGGCGTCTTCGGTGGCAAGGACGGCGCGGAACCCGCGGCCGTCGTACACATTGCCGACTCGGCGGACCAGCTGTCGCGCCACGCACCGCTGGCCGACTCGGTGGCCGGCGACCTCACCTCGGTCCTCGACGGGCTGCTGACCGCCCTCGCGGGCTCGTCGCGGGCGGACGTGTCGGGGTGGGTCTCCTCGCTCCAGGCCACCGCAGCCGCCGCAGCAGCCAGGGATGCCGAGCTCCTCGGCGCGGAGGCCGACCCCATCCACCCCGCACGGATCTACGGCGAACTGGTCCCGCGGCTGGCCGACGACGCCGTGGTGATCGGTGACGGCGGCGACTTCGTGTCGTTCGCCGGCAAGTTCGTCGAGCCGAAGCGGCCCGGTTGCTGGCTCGACCCCGGTCCCTACGGCTGCCTCGGTGCCGGTCTCGGCGCGGCGATCGGCGCTCGCGTCGCCCGGCCCTCCGCCCAGGTGGTGCTGCTCCTCGGTGATGGGGCCGCCGGCTTCTCGCTGATGGACGTCGACACCCTGGTCCGGCACAACCTGCCCGTCGTGATGGTGATGGGCAACAACTCCGCGTGGGGCCTGGAGAAGGGCCCCATGCAGATGCTCTACGGGTACGACGTCGCGGCCGACCTCGCGCCACGGACGGCGTACGACCAGGTGGTCTCCGCGCTCGGCGGTGCGGGCGAGACGATCACCGACCCGCGCCAGATCGGGCCGGCGATGGATCGGGCGTTCGCCGCGAATGCGCCGTACCTCATCAACGTGATCACCGACGTCAACGCGGCCTACCCGCGCACCACGTTCGGGATCTGAGGTGAACGAGGCACGTCGGACGTTCGTCGTGACGGACGCCGACACGGCGGCGGCGGTCGGCTCCGGCAGCCTGCCCGTGCTCGGCACGCCACGCCTGCTCGCATGGTGTGAGGCAGTGACCTGCCACGCCATCGAGGACCTCCTCGGCGACGGCGAGACCAGCGTCGGCACCCGCATCGAGCTCGAGCACCTCGCCGCGACGCCCGTCGGCGGATCGGTCGAGGTGACCGCACGGATCGTCCACAGTGACGGCCGGTTGCGGCGCTTCGCGGTCGCCGCCCGCAACCTGGGCGCAGACGGTCGCCCGGGCAAGCTGGCGGGCTCCGGCGAGGTGACCCGGGTGGTCGTCGACGCCGAACGCTTCCTG
>NZ_JBMCZA010000190.1:15672-17616 GCF_048654705.1 Nocardioides sp. CPCC 206348 | reverse complement strand
GACCGGCAGCTGCCGGTCAGCCGGAGCCGTCAGAGGATTCCGGCGCGGCCCTCGCTGGGCTTCCAGCGGGCGTCGCCGGCGTACGTGCCGGTGATGCCCAGGCCGACGATGATCTGCGTCGACTGGAGCAGGGTCGGGTCACAGCTCGCCACACCGAACGCGTTGGTCACGCCCGTGCAGATCAGGATCGTGTTGCCCAGCAGGCCCTTCGTCGTGAACTTCACCGTCTGCCCCGACAGCGCCTGGGGCGGGAAGCCGCCGACGAGGACGGCGGACAGCTTGCCGAAGGCGACTCCACCGTTGAGCACGATCAGCGGCGCGACGGCCAGGCTGGTCGTGCCCTTGCCGACCTGGATGGTCAGCTCCTTCGTGGCGACACCGTTCGGGCTGTCGCTGTCGGTGACCTTCACGGTGAACGTGGCGGATCCGGTCGACCCGGTGGGCGTGCCCGTGATCCGGCCGTCGGCACTCAGGCTCAGGCCGGCAGGGAGCGAGCCCCCGCTGAGCTCGAAGGTGTACGGCGCCAGGCCGCCCTGGGTCGTCAGCACCACGTCGTAGGCCGCACCCACGGCGGCGTCCGGCAGGGTCGTGGTGACGATCGCGACGTGGTCGACGACCTCCAGCGAGACCTCGCTCGTGGCTGCCTGGCCGATGCCGTTGACCGCCGTGACGGTGAAGGAGTAGGTCCCCACCGCGTCGAGGGCGGGCGTGCCGGACAACGTCGCCGTGCCGTCGCCGTTGTCCTCGAAGGTCACCCCGTCGGGCAGGTCGCCAGCGGCGCTCAGGGTCGGCTCGGGGAACCCGCCGCCGGCGTACGCGAACGTGGCGTGGCTGCCTGCGACCATCCGCACCTCGGCCGGTCCGGCGATGGAGGCGGCCTCCTCGACGGTGACCTCGACGCTGTCGGTGGCGTCGTCGCCCACCCCGTTGGTGGCGGAGAGGGTGACGTCGTAGACGCCGCCGGTGCCGTTGGCCGGCGTACCCGTCACGGCGTCGCCGCCGACCTCGAGGCCGTCAGGAAGGCCGGACGCCGTGACGACCGGGACCGGGAAGCCGTCGACGTCGAAGCTGCTCGAGCCGGCGGTGCCGACACGGAAGGTCGCCGTGGCAGGCGCGTCGAGCTCGGGGGCCTCGTTGACGGTCAGCGCGAACGGCCAGGTGGCGTCGGGGCCGACACCGTTCGAGCCGTCGATGGTGATGTCGTAGGTGCCACCGGAGCTGTCGACCGGAGTACCCGCGAGCGTGCCCGTGCCGTCAGCACTGCCCTCACCGTCGGTGAAGGTGACACCGCCGGGAAGGTCGCTGTCCGTGGACAGTGTCGCCGTGGGGTGGCCACCGACCTGCTCGAAGACATCGGGACCACCGGGCTCGCCGACCGTGTACGTCGACGACGTCGGGCCGGTCAGCGTGGGCGCCTGGGCGATCTCGAGCTCGGTGACCTTGTCGATCGAGCCCGCCTCGTTGGTCGCGGTGACCGTGACCGGGAAGACGCCACCTGGTCCGGTCGGCGTACCGCTGATCGTGCCGGTGCCGTCACCGTTGTCGGTGAACGTCAGGCCGGCCGGCAGGGCGCTGGCGGAGAGGCTCGGCACCGGCGAGCCGGTGGTCGTGTACGACGCCGCCGGGTTGGCCGGGCTGCCGACCGCGAGGTCGACGTGGTCGGGCCCGTCGACCTCGCCGACGACCTGGGCACGCTCGACGGCGCCGATGTCGCACCTGGCACCCGACGGCCGGACGGCTCCGCGCTGGTCCACCGCGTCACCCGTGCACGACGTGATCTTGTCGAGGAGCACGCTGGAGCGCGACGGCAGCTGGGTCGATGTCGGACCGCCGTTGTCGGCGAGCGCGCCGAGCTGCGGGTCGACGCCGGGGGTCGGACCGCAACCCGCGTTGCCCGGGCCGGCGTGGTTGGCGCCGTTGTCGGTGATCGTCGAGCCGGCGCAC
>NZ_JBMCZA010000190.1:15060-15621 GCF_048654705.1 Nocardioides sp. CPCC 206348 | reverse complement strand
CCCGTGGCGACGTTGTCGGTGATCGTGCTGTTCGTGATCGTCAACGGCTGTGCGACCTGTTCGATCGCCCCGAACACCGACGAGCTGACGTTGCCGGAGATCGTGCTCCGGTCGATCGTGGTGGTGCTGGTGGCGCCGTTGGTCGAGTAGGCGACCAGCGCCGATCCGCCGTAGCCACGGTTGTGGGACAGGGTGCTGGCCTCGAGGTCCAGCGTGCTGACCGCGCTGGCGGTGTTGGAGCCGTTGTAGATCGCCCCGCCGATCCCGCTGACGCCGCCGACGTAGATCGCTTCGTTGCCGTCGAAGGTGGCATTGCGGACCGTCGTCCTGCCCGAGGTGAGCAGGCCGCCACCACCGGAACCGGTGGCCGTGTTGTCGTTGACCTGGGTGCCGTCGATGGTCGCGGTCGAGTCGTCGACGACCCAGAGGCCGCCGCCCCCGACGCCCGTGTTGGCGTCGATCCGGCCATCGGTGACCGTGATCGTGGCCTTGGCCGCGTTCGCCAGGCCACCACCCGCCACGGCCGCGGTGTTGCCCTCGACCACGGTGTCGATCAGGGTT
>NZ_JBMCZA010000190.1:11299-15001 GCF_048654705.1 Nocardioides sp. CPCC 206348 | reverse complement strand
CCGAGTCGCGCACCGTCAGGGTCCCGGCGTTGTAGAGGCCACCGCCCAGCTGCGAGGTGTTGTCGGCGACGACGCTGCCGTTGCGGACGGTGGTGGTGACGTTGGCGGTCGCGTAGACGGCACCGCCGCCGGACGGCGCGGTGTTGCCCTCCAGGTCGACGCTGTCGAGGACGAGCGTGGACGGCACGGTCGGCGTGCCCGAGGTGAAGATGCCGCCGCCGAAGTTGGCCGTGGCCTGGTTGCCGGTCAGCGAACCACCGTTGAGCGTGACCGGGAACGTCGTGTAGATGGCACCCGCAGCGGCGGCGACGTTGTTGGTGAAGTCCAGGTTCGACGCCGTGATGGGCTTGGCGTTCACGAGCGCGCCGCCGATCACCGCCTTGTTGGCGATGAAGTCCGAGTTGTCGAGCTGGAGCGCGGTGCCGTTGTTGTAGATCACGCCGCCCCATCCGCTCAACGAGCCGGTGCCGCTGGCCTCGTTGTTGCGGAAGGTGGTGTTGGTCGCGGTCACCGAGCCCAGGCTGACGATCGCGCCGGCCAGGCCGCTGAGCCCGAAGGCGCCGCCCACGGCCTTGTTGTTCTCGACAGTCGTGCCGTCCAGCTTGAGCGTCCCGCCGGGCGCGACGTACACGGCGCCACCCCAACCCTGGTTGGCCGCGGCTGCCGTTGCCGTGTTCCCGGTGATGTTGCCCCGGGTCATCTCCAGGGTCGTGCCGGCGGACAGGCCGACGGCCCCGCCCGAGATCGACTTGCTGTTGGTGATCGAGACGTCCGTGGCCCGGACGGTTCCCGACACGATCGGAAGGGCACCACCGACGGCGGCCTGGTGATTGCCGCCGTTCAGCGTGAGGTTGGTGAGCTCCAGCACTCCCCCTGCGGGCAGCTGGACCTTCATCGCCCACCCGACGGTGACGCTTCCGGTGCCGTTGATGACCACGCCCGGTCCGGTGCCGACGATCTTCGCGGGCTTCGTGACCGTCGGTCGGTCCGCGTAGTTCCCCGGCGCCACGTTGATGGTGTCGTTCGCGACGAACGCCGCCTTCAGCAGGACGCCGGTGATGCTCGCGCAGGGCGTGGCGGCCGAGGTGCAGTTCGCGGTGTTGACGCCCGTCGGCGCCACGTACCAGGGACCTGCGGCGGACGCCGGGGGTGCGCTGGCGACGACACCGGCGAGCGACGCCACCAGGGCGAGGCCGGCGACGGCGAAGCGGCTGCGGCCGCGCTGGGGCAGTGAACGGTGCTGGGGAACCATGGGAGCCTCGCGAACTCGGACCCGAGAAGGTGGGAGGGAGCAGCCGGACCGTAACACTGCCGGAGCCGGTGCCACAGGCGAATGAGAACAAGTTCCCGACCCGGATTGCGGTCCTGGAGCAGGGACCTGAGACACTGGGTCGATCTCGACTCCAGGAGGAACCATGGGCAAGACCGGACGCAAGCGCCGCTCCCGCCGCAAGAAGGGCGCGAACCACGGCAAGCGCCCCAACTGCTGAAGCGTCAGCAGGCAATCCAGGACCCCCGGACCACGACGTGGTCGCGGGGGTCTGGTGTTTCTACTCCGGGCGCGGGAACTGCGCGCGCATCGCCAGGTCCCAGCCACGGTCCCCCAGCACCTTGCGGGCGGCCATCGCGGCGGGAGCGGAGATGGTCACGGTGTAGCGCGGCTTCGGGTGGGCCCGGGTCAGCGCCTTCTCGATCACCTTCGCCACCGCCTCGGGCGGGCCACCGAACCTGGCCATCGGACCGTTGTAGACGTCGCTGGTGGAGGACTGGACCAGCTCGTTGAACCTCGCGTACGGGCCCTCGCCGGTCGGCATCCCCGCGGCGACCGCCGCCTCGAAGTTGGTGGTGATCAGGCCGGGTTCGATGAGGACGACCTTGATGCCGAAGCCGCCGACCTCGAAGCGCAGCGCGTCGGAGAGGGCTTCGACGGCGTACTTGCTCGCGTGGTAGGCGCCCCCGCCGGGGAAGGTGAGCTTGCCGCCCATCGAGCCGATGTTCACGACCCGGCCCGAACCCTGTTCGCGCATGGCGGGCAGGACCAGCTGGGTGAGCCGGATCAGGCCGAAGACGTTGGTCTCGAACTGGCGTCGTACGTCGTCGACGTCGAGCGACTCGAGGGCGCCGGACTGGGAGTAACCGGCGTTGTTGACCAGGGCATCGATCCTGCCGGCACCGTCCAGGACCGTGTCGACGGCGGTCACCATGGACGCCTCGTCGGTCACGTCGAGGGCCAGCGTGTGGCAACCGGCCGCCTCGAGCTCGCCCAGCACCTCAGGTCGGCGGGCCGTGGCCCACACGTCCCAGCCGTGGGCAGCGAGGCGCGCTGCGGTCGCAGCACCGATACCGGAGGAGCAGCCGGTGATGAGGACGGTCTTCATGTCCGGATCATGCCGCAGAACAGGTCACCCCGGGAGGGGCCTCACTGCAGCTTGACCTGGATCTCCTGGATCTGGATCCGGACCCGGGCACGCAGCTCCTCGGGAGCCGTCTCGCCACAGGACCGCGCAACCAGCGTCTTGACCGTGCGCTGCAGGTCGTAGCGCTCCAGACAGGGGCTGCAGGAGTCGATGTGCGCGCGCACGATCGTGCAGTCACCGGGCTCGAGCTCGTTGTCGATCAGCCGGACGATCCGCTCCAGGAAGTCGGCACACTCGGCGTTGGTCGGGTCGTCCCCGTGGGCGTGCTCGTGGCTGTGTGCGTCGTTCATCGCTGACCTCCCTCGACCGGAGCGTCGCCGCCGGTGCGGACGTAGTCGGAGAGCATGTCGCGGAGCTGGCGACGGCCGCGGTGGAGGCGGGACATCACCGTCCCGATCGGCGTTTCCATGATCTCGGCGATCTCCTTGTAGGCGAATCCCTCGACGTCGGCGAGGTAGACCGCGAGCCGGAACTCCTCCGGCAGGCGCTGCAGTGCGTCCTTCACCTGGCTGTCGGGGAGGTGCTCCAGCGCCTCCATCTCAGCCGACTTGAGGCCGGTGGACGTGTGCGACTCGGCGCGGGCGAGCTGCCAGTCCTCGACGTCACCGGTGTCGCCGGCGAACGCCTGCTGCGGCTGGCGCTGCTTCTTCCGGTAGGTGTTGATGAACGTGTTGGTCAGGATCCGGTAGAGCCACGCCTTGAGGTTCGTGCCCGGCCGGAACTGGTGGAACGCGGAGAACGCCTTCGCGAACGTCTCCTGGACCAGGTCCTCGGCGTCGGAGGGATTGCGGGTCATCCGCATCGCGGCGCCGTACAACTGGTCGAGGAACGGCAGCGCGTCACGCTCGAAGCGGGCGGCGCGGTCCTCGGGGGTCTCGGTCGCGACGTCGACGACCTCGTCCTCGAGGCCGGCAGGCAGATCAGAAGTCTCAGTCATCGCACCCCAGCCTAGAGGTTGCCCGACGGCCGTGCCCTCGGCCGGGCGTTCCAGAGTCGCGATCATGTGAGCGGAACGCCTCAGACCGGGGTGGCATTCCCCACGATCTCGCGGACGATCCATTCGAGGGTGGACTCGACCACGATCGCCATGGCGTCCTCCTCGGAGACCGGGCCGCTCTTCGGCACCTTGAGCCCGTGGTCGGCGCCCGGGACGACGGCCAGGTCGGCATTGGCGGGCAGCGGGTCGGGGAACTCCTCGGGTCGTCCCATCGGGTCGCGCTCCCCCTGCACGATCAACATCGGGACCCGGGCCTCGGTGAGCTCGCTGAGCCTGCTCTTCTCGGGC
>NZ_JBMCZA010000190.1:8878-11220 GCF_048654705.1 Nocardioides sp. CPCC 206348 | reverse complement strand
AGCCCGACGTCGAGGGTCGGCGGCGGGGTCGCCACCTTCCTGCCCGCGCGCCGCCACGGCTGCTCGAAGCGGACGACGTTGATGCCCTGCCCGGGGAGCTGGGTCGCCAGCGCGACCAGGTCGCGGGCCTCGATCCCGCCGCCCGCGCCATGGCTGAGCAGGAGGGTCACCATGGGACGGCGGGCACGGTGCATCACGATCCGGCCTTCGCCGTACTCGGTCGGGATGAGTCGTTCCTCGGTCACAGCAGCGTCTCCTGGCCGTCGGCGGGATCGGTGAGCCGCAGCGGCGCCACGAGCTCGGGGCCGTTGTTGCGGACGTTGCCGACGGCCGTCGAGACGGGGTACGCCGTCAGGCTGGCCTGCTGCGCCGGGGTGAGCAGGCTCGACAGGTCCGCGACCGTGCGCCGCGGATCGAGCCACTCGGCGCGGCTCGCCCGGTCGACCAGCAGCGGCATCCGGTCGTGGATCCGGCCCAGCTCGTCGGTCGCCTCGGTGGTCAGGACGGTGCAGGTCCAGCGGAACCGGTCCTCGGCGTCCTCGGGCTTCGTCGGGTCGCGCCAGATCTCGTAGAGGCCCGCCATGGCCAGGACCCCGCCGTCATCGGGACGGATGAAGAAGGGCTGCTTCTGCGGCTTCCCCTTCGCGTCGGGCTGATCGAGGACGTACCACTCGTAGTAGCCGTCGGCCGGCAGGATGCAGCGCCTCGACGCGAACGCCTTGCGGAAGGCGGGCTTCTCGGCCACCGTCTCCATCCGCGCGTTGATCATCCGGCTGCCGATCTTCTCGTCCTTCGCCCACGACGGCACCAGGCCCCAGCGCAGCGCGCGCAGCTGGCGGACCGGATCGCCCTGCCGGTCGGGGTCGTCGTCGGTGCGCGGCGTCCGCTCCATGACGGCGTAGACCTCGTCGGTCGGCGCGACGTTCCACGACGGTGGCACGACCGCACGCTCGAGGCGCGGGTCGAGCACCTCGAACTCCTCGACCAGGTCCTCCGGACTGCGGCTGGAGGCGTAGCGCCCGCACATGCGGGTCAATCTATCCGGCTGCCATCCGTCTGGACCGGAGGCGGCCGGGTACTGCCTGGTCATGGCTCTCAGCAGATTGATCGCCCGCCCGCTCCTGTCGTCGTACTTCCTCGCCAACGGAGCACAAGACCTCAAGGACGCGCCCACGCGCGCCAAGGACGTCGCCCCTCTCGCGGACATGTTGGCGCCTGCCCTCGACAACGCGACGCCGGACTCCGTGCACGTGCCGACCGATCCGACGACGTGGGTGCGGATCAGCGGCGCCGTCCAGCTGGCCGCGGGACTCGCGCTCGCCACGGGAAGGATGCCGCGGCTCTCCGCGGCCGTGCTCGGCGCGACGCTGGTGCCGTCGACCGCCGCCCACCTGCGGTTCTGGGAGACGGCCGATCCTGCGGACCGCAAGGCGCAGATCGTCCAGTTCACCCGGAACGCGTCGCTGGCCGGTGGCCTGCTGATCGCTGCCTTCGACACGGCGGGCAAGCCCGGCCTGGCGTGGCGCGCGCAGCACGCTGCCCACGATGCGCGCCGCGAAGCCGCGCTGGTGACGTCGAAGGTGAAGGCCAGGGTTCACTAGACTGCGAGGGACATGAGTTCCTCAGCCCCGATCGACCCCTGGCCCGCTCCTACTGTCACCGGGCCGCTCCACGCCGCGGTCGCGCTGCCCGGGAGCAAGTCGCTCACCAACCGCGCCCTCATCCTGGCTGCGCTGGCCGACGGCCCCTCCGTCGTACGACGGGCGCTGCGCTCGCGCGACACCCTGCTGATGGCGCAGGCGCTGACCTCCGTGGGCGCCTCGGTCGACACCTCGGGTGAGGACTGGGTGGTGACGCCGCTCGACGGATCGGTGCCGGGCGACCACGCCGCTGTGGACTGCGGTCTCGCCGGGACCGTCATGCGCTTCGTGCCCCCGGTGGCCGGACTGGTGCGGGGTGAGGTCGCGTTCGACGGCGACGCCCACATGCGCAACCGGCCCGTGGGAGAAGTGCTCTCCGCGCTCTCCGCGCTCGGCATCTCCATCGACTCGTCCATGGGCACGCCCGGTGCATTGCCCTTCACGATCGCGGGCACCGGCACGGTCCCGGGAGGCACGGTCGTCATCGACGCGTCGGCGTCCTCGCAGTTCGTCTCCGCGCTGCTGCTGGCGGGCGCGCGGTTCGACGCGGGCGTCGACGTACGCCACGACGGGAAGCCGATCCCGTCGCTCCCCCACATCGAGATGACGATCGCGATGCTGCGCGACCGCGGTGTCGCCGTGGACGACAGCGACGCGAACCGCTGGGCAGTCGCCCCCGGTCCGATCGCAGCGCACGACGAG
>NZ_JBMCZA010000190.1:6966-8768 GCF_048654705.1 Nocardioides sp. CPCC 206348 | reverse complement strand
GCTCGGCGACGACGGGCTGACCGTGACGGGGCCCGCGGACGGCCACCACGGCCTGCTCGGCCTCGAGGCGGACCTGCACGACGTCGGCGAGCTCGCCCCGGCCATCGCCGCGCTCTGCGCACTGGCGTCGACGCCGTCCCACCTGACCGGCATCGCCCACATCCGCGGCCACGAGACGGACCGGCTCGCGGCCCTGGCCGCTGAGCTCGGCGCCCTGGGCGCGGCCGTCGTCGAGCACCCCGACGGGTTGTCCATCAAGCCCGCTCCCCTGTCGGGCGGCGTGTTCCACACGTACGCCGACCACCGGATGGCGCACGCCGGCGTGATCATCGGTGCGGCCGTGCCCGGCGTGCTCGTCGAGAACGTCTCCACGACCAGCAAGACCTTCCCCGACTTCGCGGCCTTCTGGTCCGGCCTCTTCTCACCCGGCCCGGTCTGATGGCGCGCTACACCGACCACGACGTCGAGCACTACGAACGTCCCCGGAAGCGCACCCGCCCCCGCACCAAGGACCGCCCCGCCCACGACGACGCCGTCGACGGAGTGGTCGTCACCGTCGACCGCGGCCGCTACACGCTGCTGATCGGCGACGCGGTCGTGACGGCGATGAAGGCCCGCCCGCTCGGCCGCAAGGGCGTCGTCACCGGTGACCGCGTGCGCGTGGTCGGTGACGTCTCCGGCGACGACGGCTCACTGGCCCGGATCGTGGAGGTCACTCCGCGCTCGACCGTCCTTCGTCGTACGGCGGACGACGACGACCCCGTCGAGCGCGTCCTGGTCTCCAATGCGACCCAGCTGGTGGTCGTCACCGCGCTCGCCGACCCCGAGCCGCGCACCGGCCTCATCGACCGCGCCCTCGTGGCGGCGTACGACGCCGGGCTGTCGCCGTTGCTCTGTCTCACCAAGTCCGACCTGGCCGACCCCGAGGTGCTGCTCTCGACGTACCGCTCGCTCGGCGTGCCCTGGGTGGTCACCCAGCGTGGACCGGACCGCAGCATCCTCGGCCTCGAGGCCGTCCAGGAACGCCTGGCCGGCGAGGTCAGCGTGCTGGTCGGACACAGCGGCGTCGGCAAGTCGACCCTGGTCAACGCCCTGGTGCCGGACGCGAAGCGGAAGATCGGCCACGTCAACGCCGTCACCGGCCGCGGCCGCCACACGTCGACGTCGGCCGTCCTGCTGCCGCTCCCCGACGACTGGGCCGCGGGCGGCTGGATCATCGACACCCCCGGCATCCGGTCGTTCGGCCTGGCGCACGTGAAGCCCGAGACGCTGATCGAGGCGTTCCCCGACCTCGACGAGATGACCGAGGACTGCCCCCGTGGGTGCACCCACGGCGAGGACGAGCCCGAGTGCGGGCTGGACGTCGCGGTCACCGACGGTGCGGCCGACCCCGACCGGGTGACGTCGTTCCGGCGACTGCTCGCCGCCCGGTCCGTGACCGACTACTGACCGCGACTTGGGGTTTGTCACCGCCGAGTTGTGACTTGTCGACCGCGTCGACGTACAGAAACCCCAAGTCGAGGGTGACAAGCCCCAACTCGCGCTAGCCGTCGATCTTCCACGTGGCCTGGGCGCCGGCGTCACCGGTGAGGAAGACCAGTACGCCGGTGGCGAGGGCGGCCAGGACCGTCAGTGCGGCCAGGGCGGTGCGGACGGCACCCGTGCGGGTGTGGAACCAGGCCGCCACGAAGGCGAGTACGGCGAACACGGTGACGCCGATGCGGAGCTTGCCGGCCCACTCCTCGTGGTCCTCGATCCGCTCGGCCAGGGGTCCGGTCACCGCCCCGAAGCGCTCGTCGCGC
>NZ_JBMCZA010000190.1:416-6956 GCF_048654705.1 Nocardioides sp. CPCC 206348 | reverse complement strand
CGTGGTCCTCGATCCGCTCGGCCAGGGGTCCGGTCACCTGGCCGAACCGCTCGTCGCGAAGGTCCTCGCCGGAGAAGAAGGCGACCCAGATGCTGACGAACGAGATGGCCGCCAGGACCACCAGTGGCCAGCGCAGGCGGTCCCGCCAGGACGGAACTGCGTAGGCCAGGGCCGCCAGCACCGCGAGCGGTGTGAACACGACGGCGGAATGGACGACGAGCGGGTGCAGGGGGACGCCGTTGATCTCCATGGTTGAAGAGTGCACCACCACACGGGAGCGGATCCAGACCCACGCCGTAGGGTGCCCCTGTGGCCGCCCCTGATTACACCGACGACCTGCGACTGGCGCACCTGCTCGCCGACGACGCGGACTCGCTCACCATGGCCCGGTTCCGCGCACTGGACCTGCACGTGATGAGCAAGCCCGACCTCACCCCCGTGACCGACGCCGACCAGGCCGTCGAGGAGTCCATCCGTCGTACCCTCTCCAAGGCACGCAGCCGGGACGCCATCACCGGCGAGGAGCAGGGCACCTCGGGCCATTCGCAGCGGCGCTGGATCATCGACCCGATCGACGGCACCAAGAACTTCGTCCGCGGCGTCCCCGTCTGGGCAACGCTGATCTCGCTCGTCGTCGACGACGAGGTCGTCCTGGGCGTCGTCTCGGCGCCGGCCCTCCAGCGCCGCTGGTGGGCCTCGACCGGCAACGGCGCCTGGACCGGCAAGGGCCTGATGAAGGCGACCGAGTGCCGCGTCTCCGACATCCGCCGCCTCGAGGACGCGTCGCTGTCGTACTCCTCGATCACCGGCTGGGAGGACCGCGGCATCGGCGACGACCTGCTCACGCTGATGCGCCGCGTGTGGCGCACGCGGGCGTACGGCGACTTCTGGTCCTACATGCTGCTCGCCGAGGGCGCCGTCGACATCGCCGCCGAGCCCGAGCTCGAGGTCTACGACATGGCCGCGCTCGACATCATCGTGCGCGAGGCCGGCGGCCGGTTCACGTCGCTGGACGGCGCCGACGGGCCGTGGGGCGGCAACGCCCTGGCCAGCAACGGACACCTCCACGAGGCGGCGCTGTCGTTCCTCGGGAGCGTGACCGACGAGGGCACCGACCCCGACTGGCCGCGCTCCGGGCCGGGCAGCGTGTCCGACCTCCGGGCACATCGGCACCGTCTCACTGACGAAGACCGTGACGAGCCCGACCGCTGACGAGTAGCGTGGGTCACATGCGCATCAGCGACGTGCTCCAGTCGAAGTCACTCCGTGACGTGGTCTCCATCCGCCCCGACGCGGGCGTACGCGAATTGCTCGCGACCCTCTCGGAGAACAACATCGGCGCCGTGGTGGTGAGTGCCGACGGCACCTCCCTCGACGGCATCGTGTCCGAGCGGGACGTCGTACGCACGCTGCACACCGACGGCACGGTCATCAATGCCGTGGTGTCCTCCATCATGACGCCGCAGGTGAAGACCTGCTCGCCCGAGGACGAGCTCGACGCCGTCATGAAGATCATGACCGAGGGCCGGTTCCGGCACATCCCGGTCACCTCCGACGGCCAGGTGGTCGGCATCGTCAGCATCGGCGACATGGTCAAGCACAAGATCGACCAGCTGCAGTTCGAGCGCGACCAGCTCGACAGCTACGTCCACCAGGGGTAGCAGCTCACTTCCAGCACCAGCTCACCTGGTTTCGAGGCTCGCGCTGGCGCTCCTCGCACCTCAACCAGCGAGACGAGCCACCACGTCGGCAACGGCCTGCAGGAACACCGGGCGCCACCGCTCGACGTCGAACACCACCGAGGCGTGCCCACCGGGCGCCTCGAAGACGGCGGCATCCGGGATCGCTGCCGCCAGCGCGCGCTGACGCGCGGTCGCAATGGCGTGGTCGCGGGCGGTGACGACCACGGCGGTCGGTACGTCGATCTCCCCGAGCCACGGGCGGGCGTCGAAGCTGCCCAGCACGCCGAGCACCTCCGGCAGCGCCCAGGCGCTCGTGCTGCGGAACTCCCGCCACGCCCAGGTCGACATCTCGCGTCCAGCCGGCTCCGGCTCGGACAGGGAGGCGCGGACCTCGCCCACGCGCGCGCGGTAGCGGTCACGGAACCGGTCGTTGGCCGCGCCGAGCACCGGGTAGAACACCGCGTCCCCCCGGTTGGCGTTCCAGCACGCCGAGGTCGAGGCGAGCACGAGCCCTGCCGTGCGCGCGCCGTGCCGGCGCCAGAACATCTGCGCCAGCGCGCCACCCATCGAGTAGCCGACCGCGACGACCGCCGGGATCCCCAGCGCGTCGAGCACGGCTGCCGCGTCGTCGACACACTCCTCGAGCGAGAACCGCTCCGAGACGATGCCCCGCCCGTGCCAGCGCTGGTCGAGCATCACGATGCGGTGGCTCCCCCGCAGCTGGTCCAGCGTGCTGAACCAGGTGAGGTACGACGTCGTGGCCAGCCCGTGGAACAGCAGCAGCGTCGGAGCACCCGGGTGGGGCGCGCCGGTGTCGACGACGAAGACCTCGCCCCGTCCGGGCAGGTCCAGGAAGCGGCCCTCGGGCAGGTCCGGCAGCGCCGGGAACCGCTGCGTGCGACGGATGCCGGTCCGGACGCCGTACACGGCGACCTTGCCGCCGGCGCGGGCGGTGACGTACGAGCCGCGCAACGCGTGTCGTCCGGCGGACTTCATCACTCGGGTGGTCAAGAAATCTTCCTTCGACGGGTCTTGGTCCGCGCGACGGGCGCGAGGTCGAGCTCGGCCAGCGCCGCGGGGAAGTACGACGCCAGCACCTGCACGTCCGGAAGCAGGTCCGGGCAGGCGAGCAGCGAGAAGTTCATCCGGTCGACGTAGGACCAGACGGTGACGTTGAGGCCGATGCCGTCGACGAGCGGCCCGACGCTGAACAGGTCGGCGAGCCGGGCGCCGCCGACGGTGGCGGGTTCCCGGGGACCGGGCACGTTCGACACGATCGCCGAGAAGGCGGCGGGATGCCACGAGGCGGCACGCAGCCGTGAGTAGGCGCCCACCAGGGCAGCGAACGGCCGCGGCGGGGTGAACTGCGACCAGTCGGCGAGGATCGTCGTGCCGAGCCGGGCCTGGATCCGCTTGGCGGCCGAGGTCGTCTCGGAGATCTTGCGGAGGCGGGCGACCGGGTCGTCGACGTCGGTGGCCAGCGTCGTGAAGAGGTTGGAGACGCGATTGCCGCCCAGGCGGGGTACGGCGTCGCGCTCGTCGGCGCTGACCGGCACGCCGGCCAGGAGTGAGGACGAGGGACGCTCGTCGTGGTCGGCCATCCACCGGCGCAGTGCTCCGGAGACCGTGGCCAGGACGACGTCGTTGAGGGTGACGCCTTCATGCTGCACCCGGATCCGCTTGAACTCGGCCAGCGGCAGCGTCACGGTCGCGAAGGACCGCAGCGGAGTGAGGGCCCCGTTGAACGAGACCCGCGGGGCGTGCAGCACCGGCACCGGCGTCCTGGCTCCCGCGCGGCGCTCTCGGAGCACACCGAGGATGCCGAGCAGGGTGCGCAGCAGCAGCCCGGGGATCGTGGTGATCTGCTGGGCGGCGTCGGCCCACGCGTGCCGGACCAGGTTGAGCCGGCTGGGCAGCCGGTCGGTCGTGGCGTACTCCTCCTGCACCGCCTCGGGTGCAGCAGCGGACCGGACGTCCGTGACGTTGGCGAGCAGCGCGTTGGCCGCCGCGCCGTCGGCCAGCGCGTGGTGCATCTTGCCGACCACGGCGACCTTGTCGCCCTCGAGTCCCTCGCAGTAGTGCAGCTCCCACAGCGGACGATCACGGTGCAGCGGGGTGCTGGCGATCATCCCGATCAGCCGCTCGAGGTCCCGCATGCTGCCGTCCCCGCCGATGCGGTGGCGGCGGATGTGGTGCGGCACGTCGATCCGTTTCTGGGTCACCCACACCGGGTGGTTGAGGCCGAACGGCACCTCGACGACGCGGCGGCGCAGTGGCGGCAGTCTCTTGAGGCGGGCCAGCATGCCGGCGACGAAGGAGTCGTAGGTCAGGCTCTCGTCGGCGTCGAGGATCGCGATCTTGAGCGTGTGCATGTGCACCGACGGGGTCTCCATGTAGAGGAAACCGGCGTCGATGCCCGTCATCCGCTCGATGGCCGGCCGGACCGGACGGGTGCTCATCGGGTCGCCGCCGGCAGGTCGCGGACCATGATCTTGCCCGACGCGTTCCGCGGCAGCGCGTCCAACTGCACCACCTCGCGCGGCACCTTGTAGCCGGCCAGCTGCGAGCGCACGTGGGCCTTGAGGTCGTCGCCGGTGACGGGGTCGTTGACGCTGTCGGCGAGCGCGACGTAGGCCACCAGGCGCTGGCCGAAGGCCTCGTCGTCCACTCCGACGACCACGACCTCCCGCACCGCGGGATGCGCGCCGAGGACCTTCTCGACCTCGATCGGATAGACGTTCTCGCCGCCCGACACGATCATGTCGTCGTCGCGACCGACGACGTAGAGCCGGCCCTCGGCGTCGAGGCGGCCGACGTCGCCGCTGACCATGTAGCCGTCGATGAAGTCCTTCTCCGCGCCGGCCGTGTAGCCGTCGAAGGGCGAGGCGCCGCGGACCAGGATCCGGCCGACCACGTCGGTGGCCACGTCACGGCCCTGGTCATCGATGACCCGCAGCAGGGTGCCTCGCACCGGCTTGCCTGCCGTGTCGGGCGCGTGCCGCAGGTCGGCCGGCTGCGCCACGCTGATCTGGCCGGCCTCGGTCGCGTTGTAGCTGTTGTGCACGACGTCCCCGAACCGGTCCATGAACGCCAGCACCGACTGCGGGCGCATCCGCGAGCCGCTCGCCGAGACGAAGCGGAGGGTCGGCAACGAGTACTTGTCGAGGACCGCCGCAGGCAGGTCCATGATCCGCTCCAGCATCACCGGCACCACGCTCAGCGCGGTCGCCCGGTGCTGGTCGACCAGGGCCAGCGTGGCCTCGGGGTCGAACTTGCGGCGGGTGACGACGGTGCAGGACATCGTGGCCGCGATGACCAGCTGCCCGAAGCCCCAGGCATGGAACATCGGGGCAGCGACGACAGCGGTCTCGCCGCCGCGCCACGGGATCAGCTCGAGCATGCCGGCGAGCTCGTCGGCTCCCCCGCCGCTGCGTCGCGCACCCTTCGGGGTCCCCGTCGTGCCGGAGGTGAGGAGCACGACCCGGCCGCGCGTCGCGGGCTTCGGCGGCGCCTGGCCGGCGCTGCTGTCGATCAGGCCCTCGATGCTCAGGACCCCCGTGGAGACAGGTGATTCGGTCCAGCCGAGGACCTCGATGAGTCCGTCGATCCGCGAACGTGCGTCGGCGACGACGTCGGCGAACTCCTCGTCGTAGAGGATCACCCGGGCACCCTCACGCTCGAGGACGTCCGCCAGCTGCGGGCCGGAGAAACCGGTGTTGAGCAGCAGCGCGCTGCCACCGAGACGGGAGTTGGCGAGCAGTGCGTCGACGAAGCCGCGGTGGTTGCGGCACAGGATGGCCACGGTCTCGACAGGGCCCCCTGCGACCGCCAGCAGGCCCGCTGCCAGTGCCGCCGAGCGGTCCTGGAGGTCCTGCCAGCTCAGCGTGCCGCGCTCGTCGATCAGCGCCGGGCCCTTCGGGCGTCGTACGGCGGCGAGGGCGAAGCTGGTCGTCGCATTGGTGCCCTGCTCACGCAGGACCCGGACCAGCCGGACGTACTTCGCCGGGCTCATCGGCACCAGCATCCGGCTGCTGACGAGCATCCTGAAGACCCACAACTGGGTGCGCAGTCGTCGGAGCATGCTGGTCACCGGGGTCATCCCAGCACCGGGAAGCGCCGCTTGGCCGCCAGGGCGACGAGCGCGTCCTGCATCCGGTCACGCACGACGCGGTCGACCTCGACCAGGTCGGGTTCGGGGCCGAACTCGGCCTCGATGTCGATCGGGTCGAGCACCCGGGTGGTGATCTTGGTGGGCAGCGGGAAGTTGAGCGGCGCCGGCACGAGACCGAACGGGAAGCCCACTCCGATGGGGAAGAGCTCGGTCCGCATGATCTTGCGCAGCGGCGAGTGGCGTCCGATCCATTCCCCGCGGGTGAGGAAGAACTGGGATTCCTGGCCACCGATCGAGACCACCGGCACGACCGGGACGCCGGCGTTGAGCGCGGTGCGGAGGTAGCCAGTGCGTCCGTTGAAGTCGACGACGTTGGCCCGGCGGGTCGGGCGGAAGGTGTCGTAGTCACCGCCGGGGAAGACGATGGTGACTCCGCCGGAGGTGAGGATCTCGTGCGCCGTCTCGCGGGTGGCGTTGACGAACCCGAACTTCCGCATGACCGGGCCGGCCACCCCGGTGAAGAGCATGTCGTGGGCCAGGCAGTACAGCGGGCGCTCGGCGCCGAACGCGTCCGCGAAGGCCACCGCGATGATCGGGACGTCCATCGGCATCAGGCCGCCGGAGTGGTTGCCGACGATGAGCGCACCGCCCTCGGGGACCTTCTCCATGCCGCGCACGCTCGAGCGGAAGTAGGCCTTCATCGCCAGCTTGAGTGCCGGCAGCACGGTGGCGACGTACGACGGGTCG
>NZ_JBMCZA010000190.1:0-362 GCF_048654705.1 Nocardioides sp. CPCC 206348 | reverse complement strand
GGGTCCTGGCGTAGCCGGTCGACCACCGTGGCGAGCACCAGCGGGTTGGCGACCATGCCGACGTGGCTGCTGAGCACCTCGACGTTCTCGGCGATCGGATCGGTCGAGGGATCCACGGTGCAGCCCTGCCACGGCACGATGCCGTCGGTCTTCGACCACACGGCGGTCAGCGGCACCGGCACCGGGCCCCGGAGCTGGTCGATGATCGCGCGGGCGTTCGGGGCGATGCCGTGCTTGTCCTTCGACTTCTCGAACATGCCGGTGGCGCGGGTGCGCTCGCCCTCGGCCCGCCAGGGCGAACCGAGGCAGACGACCTGCCGCACCTGGTCCGGGTTCTCGTGCGCCAGCCAGCGGGCCAGCAC
>NZ_JBMCZA010000189.1:41327-42327 GCF_048654705.1 Nocardioides sp. CPCC 206348 | reverse complement strand
GCCGCGGCCGTCGTACCGCCGGGCGAGGTGACCTGTTCGCGCAGGACGGCGGGGTGTTCGCCCGTCTCGCGCAACATCAGGGCCGACCCGACCAGGGTCTGCACGGCCAGTTCGTGGGCGACGGTGCGGGGCAGGCCGAGGTGGACGCCCGCCTCGATCATGGCCTCGACGACGAAGAAGACGTATGCCGGACCGGAGCCGCTGATCGCGGTGACCGCGTCCTGCTGCTTCTCGGGCACGCGCACGACCTTCCCGACCGAGCTCATCAACCCCTCGGCCTCGGCGAGGTGCCCCTCGTCGCAGTGGGTACCGGGCGAGATCGCAGCCATGCCCTGATCGATCAGGGCAGGCGTGTTCGGCATGACCCGGACGACAGCGACGCCCTCGGGGACCTTCGACTCGATGAAGCCGGTGGTGATGCCCGCCGCGAGCGAGACGAGCAGCTGGCCGGGGCGCAGGGCCGGGCCGATCTCGGCGAGCACGTCGGACATGTCCTGTGGCTTGACGACCAGCAGCACGGTGTCGGCCTCTGCGGCAGCGGAGGCGTCGGCGACCACGGAGACGCCGTACTTCTCACTGAGCTCGGCGGCGCGCTCGACGCGCTTCTCGACGACGACGAGCCGGTCGACGGCGCGGCCGGACCGGATCAGGCCTGACAACAGGGTCTCCCCCATCACACCGGCACCGATCACGGCAGTCCGTCGGGACTCAGTCATGCGTCACTCACTTCCTGGAGATCAAGGACGTGAGAAACAGTGACAGGTTCTGCGGACGCTCCGCCAGTCGCCGCATCAGGTAGCCGTACCACTGCTCGCCGTACGGCAGGTAGACCCGCACCTTCTCGCCACTGTCGGCCAGCCGTCGCTGCTCGGCCGGGCGGATGCCGTAGAGCATCTGGAACTCGTAGGTGCCGGGCGCCTTGCCGTAGCGGCTCGCGAGCGACGCGGCGATCTCGATCAGCCGCGGATCATGGGTGGCGATCATCGGATAGGCGTCGCCG
>NZ_JBMCZA010000189.1:37856-41317 GCF_048654705.1 Nocardioides sp. CPCC 206348 | reverse complement strand
CCGTAGCGGCTCGCGAGCGACGCGGCGATCTCGATCAGGCGCGGGTCATGGGTCGCGATCATCGGATAGGCGTCGCCAGAGAAGAGCGCCTTGAGGCAGCGGACGTAGGACCGGTCGATGTCGCCGGGGTCCGTGAACGCGACGTCGGACGGTTCGTCGTACGCGCCCTTGCAGAGGCGGACGCGGCTCCCGGCGTACGCCAGGGTCCGGCAGTCGGCCTCGGTCCGGTGGAGGTACGCCTGCACGACCGCGCCGACCGTCGGGAACTCCTCCCGCAAGGCCAGCACGATGCCGAGCGTGGCGTCGGTGACGGTGTGGTCCTCCATGTCGATGGTGACCGTGGTGCCCGCGCCGATGGCCGCGCGACAGATCTTGCGAGCGTTCGCGAGCGCGATCCGCTCACCGTCCTCGAGGAGCAGGCCGACGGCGGTGAGCTTCAGGGACACCTCGGCGCGGCCGCCAAGACGCTGGTCGGCGATCTTGTCGAGCAGGATCCGATAGGCCTGCACGGTGGCCGTTGCCTGTGCCTCGTCGAGGACGTCCTCGCCAAGGCGGTCGATCGTCGTGTGGATGCCGTGCGCGGCAAGCCTCTCGACGGCGGTCAGGGCATCGCGGACCGTCTCGCCGGGCACGTAGCTGCGCACGATTCCCGAAGTGATCGGCAGCGTCGTCACGACCTTCTTGACGGTGCCGCTGCGCGCCAGCACGAGGAGTGAATCCCGAACCGGTCGCATGGTTCCAACCTACGCAAAGTGCCCAAGGAATGGGGGTTTCGTGGCCGAGCGAGGGATGAGACCAACCCCACGCCGTCCCGCCTTCATCAGTCCGTACGACGCCGGAGGGTCGCCGCTCCGAGGGCCAGTGCCGCGACCGCGAACCCGGCCACGATCGCCACGTCGCGCCACACCTCGCCCGAGCGCGTGCTCGTCGCCAGCTGCTCCATGGCGTCGACCGCATAGGACAACGGCAACAGGTCGGCCACGACCTCGAGTGCCCGCGGGAGCCGGTCGCGCGGCACGAGGAGGCCGCACAGCAGGATCTGCGGCACCACGATCGCCGGCAGGAACTGGACGGCCTGGAACTCGGTGCGCGCGAACGCGGACACGAACAGGCCGAGCGCCGTGCCGAGGACCGCGTCGGCCACGCCGACGACGACGAGCAGTCCGGCGGCCCCCCGGATGTCGAGGTCGAGCAGGCCGATCGCGACGCCTGCGGCGAGGGAGGCCTGGACCGCTGCGACGGCACCGAACGCGAGGGCGTAGCCCAGCAGGAAGTCCAGGCGACCCATGGGCATGGTGAACAGCCGCTCGAGGGTCCCGCTCGACCGCTCGCGCAGCGTCGTCACGCTGGTCACGAGGAACATCACGAAGAACGGGAAGATCGCGAGCAGCGCCGGGCCGATCCGGTCGAAGACCAGTGGCGTGTCCTGGAAGACCCACCACAGCAAGGCCTGCAGCAGGCAGGGCAGGACGAGCAGCATCGCGAGGGTGCGGTGGTCGCGGCGCAGCTGGGTCAGCACGCGGGTGGCGATGGCGAGCGTGACGCGCGGGTTCATGCGGCGTCCCCTTCGACCAGGGCGAGGAACGCGCTCTCGATGTCGGTGGCTCCCGCGCGCTCCTTGATGGTGGCAGGCGTGCCCTGGGCGAGGATCCGCCCCTCGCGCATCAGCAGCAGGTGGTCACAGCGCTCGGCCTCGTCCATGACGTGGCTCGACACCATCACGGCCGTGCCGGCGTCCGCGATCCGGTGGAACAGCGCCCACAGGTCGCGCCTCAGCACGGGGTCGAGCCCGACCGTGGGCTCGTCGAGGACCAGCAGGTCCGGCTTCCCGAGGAGCGCCACGGCCAGTCCGACGCGCGATCGCTGCCCGCCACTGAGCCGGGACACCACGCTGTCGCGGTGGCTGCCGAGGTCGACCGCGGCCACGGCTTCGTCCACGGTGCCGGCCGACCTGCCGAGCACCCGCGCGAAGAAGCGGAGGTTCTCGGTGACCGTCAGGTCGTCGTACACGCTGGAGGACTGGGTCTGGTAGCCGACGCGGTCGCGCACGGCGGGGCTTCCGGCCTCCACCCCGAGAACAGTGACGGCGCCGGCGGCGATCCGCTGCACGCCGACGATGCTGCGCAACAGGGTCGACTTCCCGCACCCGGAAGGGCCCAAGAGGCCGGTGACGCCGGGGCCGATCGCGAGGTCCAGGCCCTCGAGGACGACGTTGCCGCCGCGGACCACCCGCAGCGCCTCGATCGTCACCACCGCATCACTCGCCATGCGTCGAATGATCCTCCACCGGTACGACGGTCAGGTGCTGCTTGGCGAACTCCAGCGACTCGCGCAGGTCCGTCTCGCGCTCCTCGCGGGTCGTGCAGCGCCGGGTGTTGATCTCGAGCACCACCTCGCCCGCGAAGCCGGTGGCGGCCAGGTGCTCTAGGAAGGCCGCCGCACCGATGTCACCACGACCCGGCACGAGGTGTTCGTCCTTGGCGGAGTCGGTGCCGTCGGTCAGGTGGATGTGGCGCAACCGGGAACCGAGCCGCTCGGCCATCGCGATCGGGTCGGACCGCGCGATCGACGCGTGGGAGAGGTCGATGGTGGTGTTGGCGTAGGGCTCCGCGGACGGGTCCCAGCCCGGCAGGTACATCTCCATCTGCCGGCGAGAGGCCCGCCACGGATACATGTTCTCCACGGCGAACGCGATGCCCGACGACTCCTCGAGCGCAGCGATGCCGTTGACGAAGTCGCGGGCGTACTCCTTCTGCCACCGGAACGGCGGGTGGACGACGACGACCTCGGCACCGACCTCGTGCGCCATCGCCGCGGAGCGCTCGAGCTTGCCCCACGGCTCGACTCCCCAGACCGCCTGCGTGAACAGCAGGCACGGCGCATGGATCGCACTGACCGGCATCTCGTGGTGCTCGGAGAGGTGCTTGACCGCACTGACCTGCTGCGACAGCGCGTCGATGCCGACCATCACCTCGACCGCCTCGTAGCCGACGCTGGCCGCATACGCGAAGCCGTGCGCGGTCGACTCGGGATAGACCGAACTGGTGGACAGTCCGATCCGAGGGCGGTTCGCGGGGACCGTCACGGTCCGTCGGCCACGCCGAGCTTGTCGATGCGCTCCAGGATCACGCCTTCGCGCAACGCCCACGGGCAGATCTCGAGCTCGGCGAGATCGAAGATGTCCATGCACGCCTCGGCGACCAGGGCGCCCGGAACGATCTGGTGGGTGCGGCTCGGCGACACACCGGGCAGCTCGGCCAGCTCCTCGGGCGTCATCGCGACCAGCTTGGGGATCCACTGCCGCAGCTCGGCGAGGGGCAGGCTGCGCGGCACCAGCGGACCGTCGCCGGACGGCGCCGAGCCACAGATGCGCGCCAGCGATCGGAAGGTCTTCGACGTCGCGGCCGCCCGGTGCGTGGTGCCGGCGCGCAACAGGTGGCCGGCATCGCGGGCGATCTCGG
>NZ_JBMCZA010000189.1:30593-37819 GCF_048654705.1 Nocardioides sp. CPCC 206348 | reverse complement strand
GGGGCCTCCGCGAAGTCCGCACGGGCCAGGCGCGCAGCGCCCAGCGGCAGCGACCACGCCACGGTCGGGCGTTCGTCGGAGCCCGCTGCGATCTCGAGGGAACCCCCGCCGATGTCGAAGACGGCGAGTCGACCGGCCGACCAGCCGAACCATCGTCGTACGGCCAGGAAGGTGAGGCGGGCCTCGTCCTCCCCCGGGAGTACGGCGATCCGCACGCCGGTCTGCTGCTCGACGTGCGCGAGGACCGCCTCGGAGTTGCCGGCGTCGCGCACCGCGGAGGTCGCGAAGGACAGCATCTCCTCGCACCCCTTCTCCTCGGCCACACGGACGGCCTGCGCCGTGAACGCAGCCAGGGCGTCGATGCCGGTCTGCGACACATCACCGGCCGTGTCGAGGTGTTCGGCGAGACGGAGCGGCTCCTTGTAGGAGTACGCCGGGAGCGGGGCGGCACCGTCGTGGGCGTCGACCACGAGGAGGTGACCGGTGTTGGAACCGATGTCGAGGACGCCCAGCCGCATGCGTCCAAGGTACTAGTCGTGGCGCCTCCAGCCACGAGAAGTCCTCTAGATTGGGCGGATGCCTGAGGTCCCGCTCGACTTTCCCCGCGCGTGGGTGGAATTCACCAACCCCGCCGACGAGACCGAGGTCCTGCGTTGTGACCTGACCTGGCTGACGTCGTCCTTCACCTGCATCTTCGGCAACGGCTGTGCCGGCATCTACGCCGACTCCCCCGACGTCGGCTGCTGCACCCTCGGCGCGCACTTCGCCGACAAGGAGGACGAGGAGCGGGTCGCCGGCTTCGTCGAGCAGCTCACTCCCGAGCAGTGGCAGCACCACCCGGGACGTCCCGTGAAGCGCAAGGACTGGGTGGAGAAGGACGATGACGGCGAACGCAAGACACGCGCCCACAAGGTCGACGGCCAGAGCTCCTGCGTGTTCGCGAATCGCGACAATTTCCACGCAGGAGCGGGATGCGCGCTCCACGGGCTCGCCCTCGACCAGGGCCGCAACCCGCTCGAGACCAAGCCGGACGTGTGCTGGCAGCTGCCGATCCGGCGCACCTTCCGCGAGGTCGAGCGGATGGACGGGTCGTCGTACACGGAGGTCTGTATCACCGAGTACGACCGCCGCGGCTGGGGCGCCGGCGGCCACGACCTCGACTGGTACTGCTCCGGCAACACCGAGGCCCATGTCGCCATGGAGCCGGTCTACGTCTCCAACGAGGCCGAGCTGGTCGCCCTGATCGGCCGCAAGGGGTACGACGAACTGGTCCGCCACTGCGAGGCGCACCTGCGTTCGCGGTCGGCCCTGGCCCTGCATCCGGCCGACCCGCGCTGAGGCTGGTTCATCAAGGGATGTTGGTGAACCTGCACTTCCCCCGGTGAGCAGAGGCAGGGAAGTGAGGACTCATCTGCATCCCTTGATGAACCCGCACCGGGAGTGGCGACCACCTCTCGACATCAAGAAACCGGTACCCCGCCGGTTTCGTTCTCTCAGCCCATGTTCAGAATGTCTGACATGCGCCTCGACCATCTCTCCTACGCGGCAGGACCCGACGGACTCGAGAGCACCGCTGCGCGCCTCGGCGCAGCACTCGGTCGCGAGTTCGTCGACGGGGGTGTCCACCCCCGCTTCGGCACGGTCAACATGATCCTTCCGCTGGCCGACGGGATCTACCTCGAGATCGTCCAGGCGCTCGACCACCCGGCATCCGACAAGGCGCCGTTCGGCCAGGCCGTGAAGGCCCGCTCCGCCCTCGGTGGCGGCTGGCTCGGCTGGGCCGTCGCCGTCCCGGACATCTCGGTCGTCGAGCAGCGCCTCGGCCGCGCGGCCGCACCCGGCTCACGGCACCGCCCCGACGGCACCTCGCTGAAGTGGCAGCAGATCGGCATCAACGGCCTGATCGCCGACCCGCAGCTCCCCTTCTTCATCAACTGGGACGTCCCGGCCGAGCTGCACCCGTCCGCCGGCGCCGACGGCACCGTGTCCCTCGCGGGCATCGAGATCGCCGGTGACCCGCAGCGGGTCAGCGAGTGGCTCGGCGAGACCGTCGAAGCCCCGCTCGAGGACGTCAAGGTCGAGTGGGTCGCTCCGCACGGCACCCCCGGCATCCTTGCCGCGCAGGTCCTCACGCCGAACGGCATCGTCCGTATCTGAGCTTGATCGGCCGAGCGTGTCTCCGGTGCAGGGCGCGATCCCGAGCCCGAACATCTGGCACCACACCGCCACCTACGAGCTCGAGAACGAGGCCGCCGACCCCGACGGTCGACTCTGGTCGGCCATGGAGTCGCGGGTCGACTGGTCCGGGCAGGTCGTGCTCGACCTGGGCTGCGGCTCGGGCTTCCACCTGCCGCGCTTCGCCACGACCGCGGCGAAGGTCATCGGCGTCGAGCCACACCCCGGGCTGATCCGGCTGGCCGAGCGCCGACTCCGCGCGCGCGGCACCACCAACGCCGAGGTGCTGGCCGGCACGGCGCAGGCGATCCCGTTGCCCGACTCGTCCGTGGACGTCGTCCAGGCGCGTTGGGCGTACTTCTTCGGACGCGGTTGCGAACCCGGCCTGGTCGAGCTCGACCGGGTGCTGCGGCCCGGTGGCACCGCACTGGTCATCGACAACGACGGCTCGCGCTCCACGTTCGGCGGGTGGTTCCGGCGCGGCTATCCGCACCTGGACTCCCCCGAGGACACCGAACGGTTCTGGGCCATCCGTGGCTGGACGCTCGATCGCGTCGACATGGGCTGGCGGTTCGGGAACCGAGCCGACCTCGAGGCCGTGGTGCGCATCGAGTTCAAGCCGGAGATCGCCGAGGAGATCCTGCGCCACCACGACGGCGTCGAGGTGGACTACGCCGTCAACCTCTGGTCACGCAGGTATTGACCAGAGGTTGACGACGCTGCCCAGCAGGCGGTCAGCAGACCGTCAGCTGACCGCGTCGAGGGCGTCGACGACGCCCTCGCCGTAGTAGCTGTTCTCCTGGTCGGTGCCCACGCACGGCGCCCCGGCGGTCGCGACCACGCACGCGTGGTCGTCGGCCTGGGACCGCAGCTTCTCGACCATCTGCGCGGGCGTCCAGTCCGGGTGCACCGACTTCATCAGTGCGAGGACCCCGGCGACGTGCGGCGACGCCATCGACGTACCCGACTTCAGGCCGTAGCCGTTGTTGGTGACGATGGTCGACAGGATGCGCGACCCGGGCGCGGCGACGTCGATGACGCCGAGACCGCGGTTGCTGAATCCGGACAGCCGGTTCTCGAGGCCCGTGGTCGGGAAGCGCTCCAGCGACGAGACGGTGACGACGCCGTCCAGCTCGGTCGGGATGTCGTCGCACTCGCTGTTGATCGTCCGCACGATCGGCGTGCTGTCGTCCGGGCTGGTGTCGTCGGTCGTCTTGTTCGACAGGTCGTACGACGCGTTGCCGGCAGCAGCGGCGTGCACGACGCCCTGCTCGGTGGACCAGGTCACCGCACGTCGTACGGCTTCCTTGGCGGCGTACTGGTCGGCCTGGTCCTCGCAGTAGAACATGAACGGGTCGACGTAGTAGCTGTTGTTGGTGACGTCCATGCCGTGCTGGCCGGCCCAGACGAAGCCACAGACCGCGAACTCCGGGTAGATGAAGCCCTCGTCACTGACGACCTTCACCGACGCCATCTTCACGCCCGGGGCGACGCCGACGATGCCGGTGCCGTTGCGAGCGGCGCCGATGGTGCCGGCCACGTGGGTGCCGTGGTCGCTCGTCGTGGGGTACCAGCCGGTGGCCGAGGTGTCCGGCCGGCCGGCGTCGGTGCAGTTCACCGAGTCGGCGACGTCGATGTTCGCCGCGAGGTCGGGGTGGTCGGGGTCGATGCCGCTGTCGAGGACGCCGACGACGACATCGCTCGAACCATCGGTGATCTCGTGCGCCTGGTCGGCCTTGATCATGGCGAGGTCCCACTGCTCGGACTCACGCGGATCGGGCGCGACGGCCACGGTCTCCTCGGCGCCGGTCGTGTCGGTGCTGCGGTCAGCGGTGGCACTCCTGGCGATCTGGCCGTTGCCGGGACCCCAGGGGGCCGGGACGCCCTCGGGCGTGCCCTCGAGCACCGGCACGGTGCGGGTGGCACCGACGGACTCGAGCGCGCGGCCCGCGAGGGCGCGGACCTGGTCGCGGAAGTCGGCCTGGTCGCTGTGCGCGACGATGACGCCGATCTGCGGCCAGGTCTGGACGACCACGCCGTCCGCGGCGCGCACCGCCCGCTCGACCAGGCGAACCTGGCCGGGGTTCACGATCTTCGTGTTCAGCAGGTACGCCGACACCACGCCGTCGGGCGTGGAGATCGGGACCGGGGTGGACGGCGGCCCGTCGAGGGCGCCGGTCGGTGCCGCGCTGGCACCGGATCCGGTCACGGCAAGACTGGCCAGGGTGAGGCCGGTTGCGACCGTGAGGGCGGCGACACGGAGTCGCCGATGGACACCAAAGGACATGAATGTTCCTTCCGAGAGAGATGCAGGATTGCTGCGACGTCATCCTCACACCCGGACAGTGTCCTTGTCGCCCCCTCCGGGGCAGGAGATTCTGCTCAGCCCGAGGTCGTACGCCGAACGGCGAGTGTCGGCGCGAGCAGGACTCCGCCGCCGTCGTACCCGGTGGGCCCGAGCAGTCCGGTGAGGGCGTCGACCAGCTCGACGGCAACCTGCTCGAGCGGCTGCCGGACCGACGTCAGGCCCAGCACCTGCGCGACCTGCGAGTCGTCGAACCCGACGACGGCGACGTCGCGACCTGCGGACATCCCGCGGTCGGTGAGCGCCTGGAGGACACCCACGGCGAGGGTGTCGGAGGCACAGACGAAGGCCGACGGCCAGACCGCGTCGAGGAGCTCCGATGCGGCCTGGCGGCCCGATTCGACGGTGTCCTCGACAGCGGCTTCGAGGCCGGACGTCGAGAGTCCGTGGGCCGCCATCGCGCGGTGCCAGCCCGACCGGCGGTCCTCGCCGAGGCGTGAGCCCGGCTGCCAGCCCACCCACGCGATCCGCTCGTGGCCGAGCTGGCGGACGTGGTCGGTCGCCGCCTGCACGCCCGCAGCACCGTCGACATCGACCCACGGGTGGGTGGCACCCGGGTCGTCCCACGGCCGGCCGAACGCGACGAACGGTGCCCGCCGCTGCGCCAGTCCGACCGTCTGCTGGTTGCCGAGATACGTGTCGGTGACGACGAAGGCGTCGACGGCCGTGGAGCGGAGCAGGTCGTCGTACCCGCTCATCGGCTCGGGCCGGGCACCCTCGGCGACGGGGCCGGTCGACAGGAGCAGGACGTGGTACCCGACCACCCGCGACGCCTCGACCAGGCTCCGCACGAACCGGTCCATCGCCATGTTCGCGGTGAACTCCTGCGGCGGCGTCAGGCGCAGGCCGATCAGGCGCGAGGAGCGGGTGCGGAGCTGTCGGGCGGCCTGGTTGGGGGTGTAGCCGAGGTCGTCGATGACCGCCCGCACGCGCTCGAGGGTGTCGGCGCGCAGCAGGTCGGGGCTGTTGATCGCGTTGGAGACCGTCTGGCGGGACACACCCGCGCGCTCGGCGACGTCGGCGAGGGTCGCCGGAGGCCGGGGGGTGTCCACCGGCCCATGATCCCACGCATCACCGGGCGTGCCTTCCGGGTCGTGTCGGAGGCATGTCCTAACGTCTGGGGCATGGCTGGTTCGAAAGTACGTTCGACTTACCGATGCGGCGAGTGCGGCTGGTCCACGGCCAAGTGGGTGGGCCGGTGCGGCGAGTGCCAGGCGTGGGGCTCGGTCGCCGAGGCGGCCACGTCCAGTGCCTCCACCAGTCGTACGACGGCCACCGCCGTGACCTCGGCAGCGGTGCCGATCGGGCAGATCTCCGCCGACACGGCGGTGCACCACCTCTCCGGCGTGCCCGAGCTCGACCGGGTGCTCGGTGGCGGACTCGTCCCCGGCGCTGCCGTCCTGCTGGCGGGCGAGCCCGGCGTCGGCAAGTCGACCCTGCTGCTCGAGGTCGCCGCCCGCACCGCCCAGCGCTCGCAGCGCACGCTCTACATCACGGGCGAGGAGTCACCTGCCCAGGTGCGGCTGCGCGCCGACCGCACGGGAGCGATCCACGACGAGCTCTACCTCGCCGCGGAGACCGACCTCGGAGCCGTCCTCACCCACATCGAGCAGGTCCGCCCGAAGATGGTGGTGGTCGACTCCGTGCAGACCATCAGCGCGTCGGAGGTCGACGGCGTCTCCGGAGGCGTCACCCAGGTCAAGGAGGTCGCCCAGGCACTGGTGCGGATGGCGAAGAGCCGCGACATCACGGTCGTGATGATCGGACACGTCACGAAGGACGGCGGGATCGCCGGACCCCGCGTGCTGGAGCACCTCGTCGACGTCGTCCTGCACTTCGAGGGCGACCGCGACTCGCGCTTCCGGATGCTGCGCGCGGTCAAGAACCGCTTCGGCCCGGTCGACGAGGTCGGCTGCTTCGACCTCGGTCCCGACGGCATCCGCGCCGTCGACGACCCCACCGGGATCTTCACCGAGCGCCACCACGGCCGGGTCGCCGGCACCTGCGTCGCGGTCACGATGGAGGGCCGTCGCCCCCTGCTGGCGGAGGTCCAGTCGCTGGTGACGGTCTCCCCCGCCGAGCGCCCGCGGCGGACGACGTCCGGGCTCGACGGCTCGCGACTGGCCATGGTGCTCGCGGTGCTCCAGCAGCACTGCGGCATCAAGCTCCACCAGCACGACGTGTTCGCGTCCACCGTCGGCGGCGCGCGACTCACCGATCCCGGCAGCGACCTCGCCGTCGCCGTCGCGGTCGCGTCGGCGACCTTCGTCAGCGCGCCACCGGCCGGCGTCGTGGCGATGGGCGAGATCGGCCTGTCCGGCGAGCTCCGTCGTGTGCGCGACCTGCCACTGCGCCTCGCCGAAGCCGCGCGGCTCGGGTTCGAGATGGCCGTGGTGCCGGCCGATCCGGGCGCCGCGCAAGGAGTGCGGCGCGCCAGCACGGACCGCATGGTCGAAGGAATGCGGGTCGTGGAGGCTCCCGACGTCGCGACCGCCCTGCGTCTGCTGCACCTCGACCGTCGTACCAAGCACGCACTGGAGGTCCTCGAAGCGGCCGACTGACCGTGCTCCTGCAGCGGTTCCGAACGGAGCGGAACACACGCCAGAACCGATAACCCCGCGCCATGGTGCGCGGCGGTGGATAGGGTACGAGCGTTCCAGTTTCACCAGCAGGTTTCATCAACACC